>JADFPY010000086.1 GCA_022562085.1 candidate division KSB1 bacterium
TCCTCTCCTTGAGAAAGCTCTTGCCAATTTTGGTAATCGAAATCTGCCGAGTGGCTCCATTTGCCAGCTTTTCGGGCGCGATCCCTTTGCTCTGACATAGCGTTTTCAAAGCCTTTTTCATCAACGGAAAAATTCTTTTGCCGCGCCATTAACTGGGTTAAATCGAGCGGAAAGCCGTACGTGTCATATAAACGAAACGCCTCTTTGCCCGGAATTTCTTTTTGCCCCGACTTTTCAACATCCGCAGTAATTTTCTCAAAAATCTCGATACCGCGATCCAGAGTGCTGTTGAAACTCTCTTCTTCCGATTTAATCACCAGCGAAACGAATTGGTGCTTTTCTTTCAATTCCGGAAAAGCGTCCCCCATGATGTCAACGAGGACCGGCACGAGTTTGTAGATAAATGGCTCGTGCATGTCGAGGTTGCGCCCGAAGCGAGCCGCCCTTCTGAGAATCCTACGCAAAACATAGCCGCGACCTTCATTCGAGGGCATGGCGCCATCGGCGATGGCAAAAGTGAGCGCGCGAATGTGATCGGAAATCACACGATGCGCCATGCCTTTTTCGCCGCCGGAATATTTGACGCTGGTGAGGTCATGAATCGCAGACAAAAGTGGCGTGAAGAGGTCGGTGTCGTAATTCGAGTTTGTGCCATTTATGACAGCATGGACGCGTTCGAATCCCATGCCGGTGTCGACATGTTTTGCCGGCAGGTTATGAAGTTTGCTTTCTTTGTCGCGATTAAATTGAATAAAAACCAGGTTCCAGATTTCGATGTAGCGGGCGCATCCTGCGTTTACTTCACAAACATGATTTGGGTCGTCTTTTTTGTCGCACTTGCCTTCACCGAGATCGTAATGAATTTCAGAACAGGGCCCGCAAGGACCGATGTCGCCCATTTCCCAGAAGTTATCTTTTTTACCGAAGCGAAGCACCCTTTCTTTTGGAATGGGGGTTACTCCGGTCCAGAGTTTTTCAGCTTCTTCGTCCGGCTCTAAGCCGTCTTTTTCATCGCCCCCAAAAACCGTGGCCCAGATCCGTTCCTTTTCAAGTCCCCAAACTTTTGTAAGCAATTCCCAGGCCCACTCAATGGCTTCTTTTTTGAAGTAATCGCCAAACGACCAATTGCCCAGCATTTCAAAGAATGTATGGTGATACGTGTCGAAGCCGACGTCTTCCAAATCGTTGTGCTTGCCGCCAACCCGGATGCACTTTTGGGTGTCAGCCGCCCGTTTGTAGGTGCGCGTTTCCTGTCCCAAAAATACGTTTTTAAATTGATTCATACCCGCATTGATGAACAGCAAAGTCGGGTCGTCAAACGGTACGACAGGTGCGCTCGGCACGATTTCGTGATTTTTACTTTTAAAAAAATCTAAGAAGGAATTTCGGAGCTCTTGTGAATTCATCTACGACTACTTAAGAATGATTTTCAAAACAAAATTTAAGAAAGATTACTTATTTTCCTACATATCAGACTGAAATTTAACTTTTCATTTTTCCGCAATGACTTCTTTAACAATTTCCCAATCGAAGCCCCGCCGTAAAAGAAAATCATTCAGTCGTTTTTTCTGTTTGTTTTCATCCAAGTCCTTGTAGCGGTCTTTTCTACTTTCAACTAATTCTCTGGCAATTTCTTCCTGTCGTTTTGCGGAATAAGCCTCGGTTAAGGCTTTGTCAATGATTTCCGGTTTTAAGCCTTTTTGCCAAAGCTCCTGACGAAGAAGTCTTGCCCCCATCGGTTTTTTGACGATTCGGTTGCGAGCAAACGAAAAGGCAAATTTAACATCATCAATGAACTTTGCCTCTCTTAATTCCGAGAGCACAGTTTCAATTAATTCTTCGGCATAACCCTTTTGAAGCAATTTGGTTTGTAATTCTTTTTCACTGTGTGCGCGCGCAGCCAAATATCGAAATGCTTTTTCTTTGACACGCTTTTTTTCTTCCTTTTGCAGAATATCTTTCATTCGAGCCTTCGTTAAAATATCCCCTTTTTTTAAATCAAATTGAACCAAGACCGACGAATCTAATCCGAATGCGAATTCATCATCAAGATAGACAGAAACTCTCTGCTTTCTTTGCTTCTGAGTTTCAATTTTGCTGATTTTTCCTGAAAGATCCACCGCCCCACAAAATATTTAATTAGCAACCGCTTGCTGATTTTCAGACGCTTCTTTTTTCTCGGCTGCTTTTGGCGCTTCGGCCGGCGTCTCCGGTTTCTTGATTAGCCCCAAAGCTTCGCGCACCTGTTTGTTGATTTTCTTCAGTAGATCTTGATTTTCGATCAGATATTTTTTAACATTTTCACGGCCTTGTCCCAAACGTTCCTCTCCATAAGAAAACCAGGTACCGCTCTTTTGAATGATGTCGTGATCGACGGACAAGTCGATCAAATCTCCCTCACGGGAAATACCGGTGCCGTACATAATATCAAATTCAGCTATCCGGAAAGGCGGCGCGACTTTATTTTTGACCACTTTCACTTTTGTCCGGTTGCCGATAATAGTCTCCCCATCTTTGATCGATGCAATGCGCCGAATATCGATGCGAACGGAGGCGTAAAATTTCAGCGCCCGGCCGCCGGTGGTTGTTTCCGGGTTGCCGAACATAACGCCGATTTTTTCGCGAAGTTGGTTAATAAAAATCATGCAGGTTTTTGATTTACTGATAATGCCGGCCAATTTGCGCATAGCCTGCGACATCAAGCGCGCCTGCAATCCCATTTGCGCGTCGCCCATTTCTCCTTCGATTTCGGCCTTTGGCACCAATGCGGCAACAGAGTCGATCACCACGATATCCAAAGCGCCGCTGCGGATTAGAGTCTCAGCGATTTCTAAAGCCTGCTCTCCGGTGTCGGGTTGAGAAATGAGGAGATTCTCAGTATCCACGCCTAAATTTTTAGAGTACTTTGCATCCAAAGCGTGTTCGGCATCTATGAATGCCCCCAGCCCGCCGCGCTTCTGTGCTTCTGCAATTGCGTGTAATGCCAATGTTGTTTTCCCGGACGACTCCGGACCAAAAATTTCAACAACTCTGCCCCGGGGGAATCCACCGATTCCCAAAGCGGCATCCAGGGAGATAGAACCAGTTGGAATAGCTTCAATGTCCGCGATTTTTTCATCCCCGAGACGCATAATCGAGCCTTTGCCAAACTGTCGGTCGATTTGCGTCATTGCCAGTTCAAGGGCTTTCAGTTTTTCACTATTGTCATCGCTCATATCCACTTCCCTCCGTTTTGGTTCAAACTTGCTATAATCTTATTTTTTTTAAAGGCGTATAAATCGCCCCTTTGGGATGTATTTGACTTTTCATAAAAATAATTTCTGCTACTTTGACTTCGTCTCCATCAAATTTGACAGTTTTAAATCTTTCGATAAATTGATCGCTAACTTGCGATTTAACTCTACCAATCGTCAAATGAGGATTGAAGCTCTTTTTTTCTTTAGGAAAACCAAGTTGATTCAGTTGTTGTTCAATTTTGCTATGAATGTTATTTAATTCATTCCCCGGATTATTGATGTCCACCCACAAAACCCGCGGGCGTCTGAAGTTTGGAAAAACGCCGAGTTCTTTGACAAAGAAATTGAACGGTTGAAATTCTTTTGCAGCAGTTGTTAGTGATTCTCCGATTGATTTGGTTTTGCTTTCTTCGATGTCGCCTAAAAATTTTAAGGTCAAGTGGATATTGTCAGGTTTAGTCCAGCTAATGCGTTCTTGGTGTTTTTTTAGTTCTTCCTGTAAATCGGCTATTTTTTCGCGAACGGACTCGGAAATCTCAATTGCAATAAATGAACGAATTTTAGACACAATCACCAATTAATTTGCAGAAACTTCAAACTCTCACTGAATAACCTAATTGTTTTAAAAATTGTTCGCAATCTTCTCAGGTTAAGCCAAATGCCTTCACATCAGCCACGCCCAAACGGCTTACAATCCTTACGTAATATTTCAAAGTGACTTTCCTCAAAGTCACTTTCTATCATAATGTTTTCTGCCCAATCTACCAAATCAGATAGAGTCAATTCCCGTACAAGCAGGCAGTTAGTTTATCAGCAACAATCTTAGAAGTAATGGTTTGCATGATTATATAAAGTTAGTTTCTTTACCTAAGAATTGCAAGTTGTAAAATCGAACCTTTTATTTACTCAACTCCCTTTTCAGCAAACTTAAAGCTGCCTGCACAAACCGATCCTTATTCTCAAGGCGTTCTTTAAAAAACAAAAGGCGTTTGTTGTAAGTTTCGGTCTTGGTGGAAACGCCTATGTAAACCAACCCCACCGGCTTTTCTTTGGTTCCGCCGGTCGGACCGGCGATTCCGGTGGTTGAAATCCCAAAATCCGTACCGCTGATTTTCCGAACTCCTGTTGCCATTGCTTCTGCTGTTTCCGGACTGACGGCGCCGTGCTTTTCTAAAACTTCCTTTGGGATTCCCAAAATGTCCATCTTTGCCTGATTGCTATAGGTGACAACGCCTCGTTCAAAGTATTCGGAGCTGCCGGAAATATTGGTAAGTTTGTTTGCCAGCAACCCGCCGGTGCAGGATTCGGCGACCGCCACGGTTTTTTGGGTTTTAGTGAGAAGCTTGGCCACGGCTTCTTCCAATTCCTCTTCGTCGTAGCCGTAAACGTATTTGCCCACGCTTTCCAGAACAATGTTTACTCCTTGCTCGAGCTTCTTCTGGCATTCCGTTTCATCGGTTCCTTTTACAGTCAACCGAATGTCGACGCCGCTGGTTTTGGGTAGAAAGGCCACTCTGGCGAATTGCTCGACTCTTTTAATATCGCCAAGCTTTTCAAAGGCGGTGCTTTCCGGCAGGCCGGTGGTGCGGATGGTTTTTTGAACAATGGTTTGTCCGTGCCCTTTGAATATAGGAAACAATGTTTCCTCGCTCATCATTTTCATTTCAGAGGGGACGCCGGGAAGGATAAAACATTTCTTGCCTTCTCTTTCAAAAATCAACCCGGGCGCCGTACCGATTGGATTGCCGATGAGCTGAGCTTTTTCCGGAATCCACGCCTGGTCTTCATTTGTTGCGGACATCTTGCGGCCGCGTTTTTCGAATCTACGCTTGAGTCGTTCAAGTATTTCCCCTTTAAAAATTAATTTTGATTCAAAAAACTCAGCGGCTACTGTTTTGGTAATATCGTCATGGGTGGGGCCGATGCCACCGGTTGTAATGACTGCATCACTTCGGTGCATGGCAGTTGCAAGTGCGCTTTTGAGATCATCGGCGTCATCGCCGACAGTGCTGATCCATTTGACTTCGACACCAAGAGAGGTGAGGTGTTTGGCCAACCAGGAGGCGTTGGTATTGACGGTTTGCCCGATAAGGAGCTCATCACCGATTGAAATAATTTCGAGGTTCATGATTTTATCTCACGCAAAGACCCCGACAGACGTCGGGGCAAAGATTTAATTTAAAAAATAATAAATCAATCTCAAACAAAGAGCGCTGTAAATTCCCGCAATCACATCGTCCATCATCACGCCCCAACCATGGGGTATTTTTTCAGAGGAGTTTGCCGGGAACGGTTTCATGATATCAAAGAATCGAAAAAGAAGAAAGCCAACCACCAGCCAAATCAGAGTTTTTTCAAAAAGAGCTACCGTAATCAACATTCCTACGATTTCATCAATAACGATGATCTGGTTGTCATGAACTTTGGTTTCTTTCTCGACCTGGTTGGCTGCCCATACTCCAGTAAAAAAAATCAAGGCAATTCCTACTAAAGAATAGACAGATTTGCTCTCCGGAATCGCCCAATATAAAAAAAGCCCAAAAAGACTTCCCGCTGTTCCGGGCGCTTTAGGGGCGTATCCTGTATAAAATCCAGTGGCTATAAGACGAGCGATAAAACTCATTTACGGCACATTGGTTGGCATAAAGACTCGATAAAAAGCGATAACCATCCGTTTGAAAACACTGCGGTTTTCAACCAAATAAAACAATCCTGAAGCCAGAGTGTAAATCGTCACAAACAGCATAAAATTGTTTACGAATCCAAACTTTTCATCCAATTTTATGACCGCCTGGGTCGTCGAACTTTCTGAAAATTTTTCATTTGCCATTATCCAGAACAAAATCAAGTAGATTGCAGCCATTTGACAGCCGGTTTTCCATTTTGCAAATCCAACGGTCTCAAACGGTTGTTCTGTGGATGTTGCATAAGATCTGAGCGCTGTAATGAGAACGTCTCTGAGGGCAATTACTAAAAACATCCAGAAGGGCACGATGCCCATATAAGTCAGAGCTCCGAAAGCTGTAGAGATGAGAAGTTTGTCCGCCAGGGGATCGAGATATTTTCCAAAGGGGGTAATTTTGCCCATCTTTCTGGCCGCATAGCCATCGTACCAATCCGTTAATGTCGCTATTACAAAAAGAATCAGAGACAAATAATATAGCTTAGCGATGAGAAGAACCGCAAAGAATGGCGTCAATACAATACGAAAAACAGTTAATTGGTTGGGTAACGACATGATCAAATTTTCTTTTTTTGAGTCTCCCATCGTCCTGCACCTTTAAAGAACGACTCTTCCTTCGAGAGCTTTGGTTAAGGTAATTTCATCTGCATACTCAAGGTCGCCGCCAACAGGAAGGCCGCGGGCGATTCGAGTCACTTTTATTTCAAGCGGCTTGATGAGCTTTTCCAAATAGAGCGATGTGGCTTCGCCTTCGGTGTTTGGATTGGTTGCGATAATGACCTCCTGAATGGTGCCGTCTAAGCGTGCCATCATTTCTTTTATGTGCAAATCTTTAGGTCCGATTCCCTCCAACGGTGAAAGCGCCCCGCCGAGAACATGAAACAAACCTTTGTACTCGCCGGTTTTTTCCAGTGCCAGGAGATCGTTTGCTTCTTCAACAACGCAGAGGGTGGTTTGATCTCTTTTGTGGCTCGCACAAATGTGGCACGGATCCGCCTCCGTAATATTAAAGCAAATCGTGCAAAAAATAACTTTCTCTTTGATTGCATACAGTGCATCCGCAAGCTGCTGTACTTCATACTTTGGCGACTTTAGTAAATAAAACACCAACCGCTGTGCTGACTTTCGGCCAATCCCGGGAAGTTTAGTCAACTCCGAAATGGCCTTTTCCATGGAGACAGAAGGATACTGCATAGCTCGAGCGGTATCCTCTAAAATCCCGGCATCTTAAAACCGCCGGGCAGATTCCCGAGCATGCCGCCGGCAGCTTTGCCCATTTCATCGTTGGCCAGCTCTTGCGCTTTTTCCATGGCTTGATTAACCGCGGCAACCACCAAATCTTCCAACATTTCAACATCCTCGGGGTCGACAACCTGTTTATCTATTCTAACTTCCAGGATTTCTTGTTTGCCGTTTGCAACTACTGTGACCATTCCGCCCCCCGAACTGGCCTCTACTTGTAAATCAGCAAGCTCGTCTTGTATCTTCTGCATCTTTTCCTGCATCTTCTGAGCCTGCTTCATGATATCGCCGATACCCATTTTTGCCATAACAACTCCTTAAAAATTTTTGACCTGCTTTGAGCTGATTATTTCACCGTCAAACAATTCTATGACTTTCTTTACTATCGGAATTTGCAATGTGTTTTTATCATCCGTTACTTCTTGAACTTTGATTTCTTGTATCTCCTGAACCTCGGGTTCATCGTCCACTCGTTGCTCTTTCAGCGCTTTATTGAACTCTTCACTTTCATTTTTCTTGCAGTTTATTTTTAATTTGAACCCGGTCTTTTCCAGAATGATTTCCTGAATAAGCTGCCTGTTTTGTTTAATTGTATTAATATGAAACCCATTCTCTTTACCAAAAGAAATTTCCAGCGTTCCGTCATGTACTCCGGTTGGATACCCTTCGTTTAGAAAAGACCCTAAATGAATCTTCTTGCTTTTAACCGCATCGATGATTTCAGACCAGTCATTTTTGATCTTTTCCAAAGAAACCACTGCATTCATATCCGGCGGCTCGGGGTTTTGATTTTCGGGATTTTTTTGCGGTGCTTTGTAGTCACCGTTTCCGTCTTTTACAACCGGTTTTTCTTGTGTGATTTCAACCGGTTCTGTTTTAACTTGCGGCTGTTCAGACTTATTAACTATTTTGGTCGAAGTTTCCGACTTTGATTCCGAAGCGCTTTCTAAATTGTTGAGATTGCTGAGAAGATCATCTAATTCAACGCTCTTCGCCATTTTAATCATTTTAACAATGAGCATCTCCAAAAGCAGCTTTGGATTTGAGCTTCGCT
Organism: candidate division KSB1 bacterium; assembly: GCA_022562085.1. Lineage (NCBI taxonomy): Bacteria > Pseudomonadati > Candidatus Zhuqueibacterota bacterium. Next base: position 8,216 of record JADFPY010000086.1, read on the forward strand.
TTACTTGATATGCTGTGTCGGTGGCAAGCTGAATGAGCCTCAGCAAATCGGTTTCGGAAAAAGATTGCGCGGCCTCTTTATATTTTTCTCCGTATGTTTCCATTCCTTCCAGCAGGTCAAGGTTGTCGGTCGCCCGAACGATTAACATATTTCTAAAATGCTCAGCCAAACCGTTCAGAAACTCCGCCATGTCGTAACCGTGATTGAAAATCTTCTCCACAAGTTGCAAACCGACGACAACGTCTTTGTTCGAAATACAATCGGAAGATTCAAAAAATAACTCCTGATCAATAATGCCCAGAAGCTCGGACATCTCCTTAATTTTTATCTCCTGCCCGCAAAAAGAAACCGCCTGATCCAGCAGACTCTGGCTGTCGCGCAAACTGCCGTCAGATTTCCTTGCGATTAAAAAAAGTGATTTTTCGTCGATGTTGATTTTTTCAGAAGTACAAATATTCTGCAGCTGCTGAACGATTTCGTTCAAAGGAATTCTGCGGAAGTCGTATCGTTGGCAGCGGGATAAAATGGTGGCCGGCACTTTGTGAGGTTCAGTTGTCGCGAAGATAAACAGAACTTTGGCAGGCGGCTCTTCAAGGGTTTTCAGAAGTGCATTAAACGCCTCAGTTGTCAGCATGTGCACTTCGTCAATGATGTAAATCTTGTACTTGCCTCGAGTGGCTGCGTATCTCAGATTTTCCCGGAGAGTCCGAACTTCGTCGATACCGCGGTTGGAGGCGCCGTCTATTTCAAAAACGTCGAGGCTGCGGCTTCCGGTAATTTCAGTACAGCTGGAACATTCGTTACAGGGAGTAGGAGTTGGGCCTTTCTCACAATTGATCGCTTTTGCAAAGATTCGTGCGGTGGTGGTTTTGCCCACGCCTCGCGGCCCGGAAAAAAGATAAGCTGAAGCCAACCGGTCATTTTTGATGGCATTACTCAAGGTCGTTGTGACATGACTCTGAGCCACAACTTCTTCGAATTTCATCGGTCGCCATTTTCTGGCTAAAACCACATAAGACATTCGCCAAAACCCTCCAAAAGTTTTAGTTAAATTGTATTTTAAACTGCGAGCTTAATTTGTCTGTAATACCCAAATAAACGAATTCCAGTACTGAGATAAAACTAAATTTTAAAATCAGACCCAACAAATTTTTTAAAAAATGGCTGTGCACCCATCTCTGTCCTTTCCTTTCCAACGAGCAGCCGACAATAACCGACTCCGGGCAAGTATTCCTCCGGCACATAAAATAAACGCTTACCGCTGCTACCTTCCGGTCCTGACGGGGTTGGGCACCATTTTATTGCGAAGGACTTGATCCATCAACATCAATTATTTCTGCCACTGCAAAGGAGGAGTAGTCCTCGGATGGGAATTCGATCCTGCTAGAGCGGATTGCAGGAAACAGGGCACCGCTAACTCCCCATCTAGCACAGCCTCCGTGGAGCCGATGGGGGTTGAACCCACGACCTTCGCATTGCGAACGCGACGCTCTCCCAACTGAGCTACGGCCCCAATTTTTTATTGAATATTGTCCATTGATGATTGAATAATGAAATGTTATAGACTTTTCAGCCCGGCCATCAATAATCAATCAACAATTTTCAATATTCAATTGAAAAGCGGAGAGGCAGGGATTCGAACCCTGGGTGGCCAAAGACCACAACGGTTTTCGAGACCGTCCCGTTAAACCAGCTCCGGCACCTCTCCTTGAAATTGATTATTGATTAAAACTCAATACGACAACACATTGTTATTACTCGAGCTATTAATCAATAATCAATCAACAATAAGCAATCGAAAAGCGGAGAGGCAGGGATTCGAACCCTGGGTGGGCTTGTGACCCACACACGATTTCCAGTCGTGCACCTTCGGCCAACTCGGTCACCTCTCCGAACTACTGTTCTGTCTTAGTTTTTGAAAGAACGCTTGTAATATCCCCAGGCATTTTGATTCAAGTATTCCGCACGTGACCGTCACTTTGGAACGGAGCCTGGGACTTTGCACAATATTTAAAGTTGAACCGCAGGCGCCCATGCGGCTATCGCTGGCCCCAAACACCACTCGTTGAATTCGTGATAAATAAATTGCCCCGGCACACATCGGGCAGGGTTCTTTGGTCACGTAAAGGGTGGCATCTTCGAGTCGCCAGGAATTTCGAGAATTTGCAGCTGCGGTTATTGCGATGACTTCGGCATGAGCGGTAGGGTCTTGCAGAGTCTCCACCATATTAAAACCTCGCCCGACAACCATGCCGTCCGCCACAACCACTGCCCCAATGGGAACTTCGTCTTTTTCAAACGCCTTCTCGGCCTCCCGGTAGGCCTGCTCCATCCAACTTTCGTGAGTTCCCATTTTATAATCGATAATCGATTATTGTTTATTGACTATTCTCCAAGGTTTGTTTGCGCTGTCTTGATCTAACAAATATCGCGGCTAATTCTTTGGGTTCTTCAGATAAAGGAACCCTTTCTATCTCTATCAATTGCTTTATTCAGGGTTCAATATTCAATTTTCGATAATCAATTATCAATTAAATGGTACGCCCGGAGGGAGTCGAACCCACAACCTCTTGGTCCGTAGCCAAGCACTCTATCCAATTGAGCTACGGGCGCAGGTGGTAGCGCATACGGGAGTCGAACCCGTGTTACCGGCGTGAGAGGCCAGCGTCCTAGGCCACTAGACGAATGCGCCGTTTTTTGAACAAAAAATATACCTATTTCTTCGTATAAAATCAAGGTATATTTAGCCGAATCATTGATTTTAGTTTGACGATTGGCAATTCTTAAACCTTCGCTAAAACCTGCCGATATATGAACTATTCATAAACATCCAGAAGAGAGAAAAATGAATAAAAAAGTGCTTATTGTTGAAGATGATCCTTCTTTTATTACTTTAATTCAACTTGCCCTTCGTGATATGAATTTTGATTTTGATGTGGCGAGGGAGGGCAACACAGCGCTTGACAGGCTTTCGAAAAGCGAATACGACCTGGTAATCTGCGACTACCGCATTCCGGAAATTCATGGCCTGGAAGTTCTAAAAACCGCCAAGAACCAGAATCCCGATTGCCAAACAGTTCTGATAAGCGCAGCCGGCGAGGATATGATGAACACAAAATTAGAAGACTTGAATTTATTAGGCTTTTTGCAAAAACCGTTTTCACCGATTGAATTTCGCGCACTGGTTGAACAGGTTTTTTAGCTATTCATTAATCACTTCGGCATTTTCCACCTCACCCAGAACCCGGCCGCCGTTTGACAAATAAACCCGCACGTTTCTTCTTCTATCTTTTACAATAATTTTTCCTTCTACCACAGAATTACCCGAAATTCTGATATCCAGGCGATGAGTGTCGCGACCCCTGCCTTTCTTACCTTCGACGACAATATCTCCTTTGATTTTGGTGTTATCTTCCAAAGTTATATCCCCGTTCGTGGTATGGATGTCTCTTTCTACCGTGGTGCGCTCAAGCTCAATTCGGCCGTTAATCGCGGTGATACGGCCATCGACATGCACTCCGGCCCCACATCTTATTGACCCGTTTACCGATTCAATATCGCCGTCGATTTTTACGTCATCAGCGATTCTGATTTTGCCGTTTACGGTTTGCAAATCCTCTACTTCTGACTCGCGCCCGACTTCGATACGGCCGTTAACGGACCGGCTGCTGCCTCGAACCACACACTGTTCGCCGATGATAATGCCGCCATTCACCGAGTTCAAGCTGCCATTTCTAGTTTCACCATCCTCAAGGTAAATGGTTTTATTGACCCCAAAACCGCAAGCAGATGCAAAGAATAACGCGATTAGAAATAGGGGAAAAAGTAAAACAGGCTTTCTCATAGTAACCCTCCTTACCAAGTAATGATTTGAAAACGTATATTAAGCTGAATGTGCGACGCACTTGGAATGGAAACTAAGTTTTTTTAGTGGTGAAGCTAAAAATGGGCATAACTTTAGTCATTTCAAGAAGTGCGTCGCACATTTGTCATTTTTTGTGAATTAATCAGGTTAATTGTTCTGACAGGATTTACCTGATAAGCAGTCCCGCAAAGGCGGGATTGTTCATCGTGTTTATCCTGTCTAATTTTTTTTCAAAGGGACAATGGATAATTACGGAGATACCCAAAGGTAGTTTCCAATATATTAGATCAAACTACAAAATCAAGTCAATCCGCATTAAAACGACTGGCCGTTTTCTCTTGACAAAATAGGATTATTTCAAGATATTCGCTGCAGCAACAATCTAAGATTTCTCAAAACTTAGGGCAAACGCTTTTGCTGAAAAGTACTAAAATAATTGCTTCATTACTTCTTGTATTTTTATTTTTGCCATCTGGAATTCAATCTCAATCTGCAAATCTTCCGCTGGACCACTGGGCATATGCTTTTCTGGAAAGACTTGAACTCAAAGGATTGTACATTAGCGAAGATTTCGACACAAAGCCATATTCTCGGGAGGCCATCGCTGAAATTATTTTGCAAATCGATGAAAAAGTTAAGCAAGACTCTTCGAAGATCTCGGTAGTCGAATGGGACTTGTTAGAACAACTCAAGGGTGAATTCCACGAGAACCTTAAAAAATTACAGCCGGAAGTTGAAATCCGGAACAAGGAATATGAGCCTCATCTGTGGAGTTGGCGCAACGAGGACTTCGTCGGCCATCTCGATTTACTTTTAGGACAGCAGGTCAGGCTCGAATCAAAAGAAAGCGTCGAAAGTGGCATTGCAAAATCAACGACTGCCTGGGGATTTGGCTTGCGGGCGAACTTTAAAGAAAGCATGGCCATGTTTTTTGAAGGCCGGTCGTTTGTTTTAAGCGGCACCGACACCATAGTAAACAGGTTTTTTAACCCCTCACTCGGATTGCCGGTTAGCAGAAATGCACTCGGCGATGTCACGGATAATGCCTCGGCGTACGCCGTTTTTCGCCTGCCCTGGTTTGATCTGGAAATCGGCCGCGATTTGGTTGAATGGGGACCGGGCTTTCGCGGCAACCTGATTCTGTCCCGAAACTCAAATTTTTACGACCTTTTTAAGGCAACCTTTCGATATGAGCGGCTTAAGTATGTGCACTTTCATGGGTTTTTAAATGCCGAGCGGACAAAATATCTTGCCGGCCACCGCATAGAAGTCCGGCCTTCGGATTCGTTCAGGTTCTCGATAAACGAAACCGTGGTTTATGGCGGACGCGGTGTGGAATTCCTTTACGCCAATCCGTTCTTTCCCATCGTTATCGCCGAACGCCACCTGGGAAACAAAGATAATAATTTGATCAGCGTTGATTTTACCTGGTTTCTGCGCAACCCCGAACTGAAACTTTACGGTGAGTTTCTTTTCGACGATTTTAACCCTCGAAAGAATCTTTTCCATGATTTTGTCAATAAGTGGGGTGTTTTAATCGGCGGCTACTGGGTCGACCCTTTTGGACTGAGCAACATCGATTTTCGATTGGAATATGTTAGAATTCAGCCGTTTGTTTATTGGCACAGTCTGGGCGAAGGAAATTATTACACAAATTATGACAATTTTATGGGGCACTGGCTTGGCCCGGATTCAGATGATTTTTACGTTGAAATTAAAAAGAGAGTCCATAAAAATTTCAGATTTGGCCTCTCTTTTGAAAGGAGAGGGCGTGTAGCCGAAAGCATCGACAACGCCGTCGACCGAAATGATGGGGAAATCGCCCATCACGAACGGCCCCTGTTCCCGCGGCGACGGCAACAGCCGTTCGAGCCAGCCGGGATTGTATTCCAGCCTGATTCGGGCCGCTCCTGTCTCGTGCGGGTCCAGCAGCTCGTGCGGGTCCAGCAGCTCGTTTGGGTCCAGCAGGATGAAGCCCGCTGGGTCTGAGTGAACTTCAATGGGCCTGATTCCGCCAGCCGAATCTTGAACAGCGGCTTTCCAGCCTGGCCGCGCCAGCACGCGGACGAGAATAGCGTCGGACGGTCCCAGATCCGCCTGGATCTCGGCGGACACCGAATTCCGCCAAACCACGTCGATGGCTTCCGGCCGCCC
>JADFPY010000087.1 GCA_022562085.1 candidate division KSB1 bacterium
CTCAACTTCCATCTTACGCAACTTTTGACGACCTGGAGGTTCGCGTTCCGATTCGGGTTCATTTCAGCAAACCCGACAATGAAGAAGCGATAGTATCTTCTTCGACCAAAGAGATCAGAATCAAACTTCGACTTAAAAAGAGGCCGCCGTTCAGAATTGGTTTTTTTGATGAGAAATTTTTTCAAGGTTTTAAGTGGAAGGTTGTTCATCCGAAGTGAATATTTTTTTTTAATCCTTGTACGTTAATTTGAAATTTTCTTAATTCTTAATTAATTTAATTAACTAATCAACCAATCGTCCCGCCTAAGCCAGTACGGATACTTTGAAAGGAAAGATATGAGCCATTGGATTCGTTTTCGTCATTCCGGGTACACTAAATTTGGTACTTTGGAAGGTGACACTATCTCGGTCTTTGAGGGCAATATGTTTGAAAACCCAACAAAGACGGATGAAACGGTATCGATTGAGGAGAGCGAGTATTTGACGCCATGCAAACCCTCGAAAATGCTCGGATTGGTCAATAACTTCCATGCAGCTGCCGAAAGACAGGGTTTGCCTATTCCGGAAGAACCGCTGTACTTCATCAAGCCGCCATCGTGTTTTCTTCCGCACAAGGGAGAAATTATCAAACCCAAATGCTATAACGGCCGCGTGATCTACGAGGGAGAAATTGGGATTGTTATCGGCAAAACCTGTAGAGATGTTGCCGAGTCAGAAGTGGAAGATTGCATCTTCGGATATACATGCGTGAATGATGTCACTGCACTGCAGATGATCAATGCCGATGAGTCATTTGCACAGTGGACTAGAGCCAAGAGTTTTGATACTTTTGGTTCGTTTGGTCCCACCATTAACACCGAAATAGACCCCAGTCCACTGAAAATACAGTCTATTCTTAATGGCCGGGTCAGGCAGGATTATCCGGTTTCCGACATGATTTTTTCTCCGCATGAACTGGTGATGAGGCTGTCACGTGACATGACCCTGGTTCCGAGTGATTTGATAATCTGTGGCACCTCCGTGGGTGCTCTACCAATGAAACCCGGCAGTACCATTGAGATACACATTGATGGTATCGGCACACTACAGAATACTTACGTAACAACAAATTAATACCATTTTGTATTAACCTTCTGTGCAACATACAGATTCCTCGCCCGTTGCCACTGTGGCTTCGTTGACGACCTGAATATTTTTCAGGAAATACGAATTCAAGAAAAATGAAGGAAGAATTAAACTTTGAAGAGGCTCCGCTTCGTTATGCTGGGGTTGCAGCTCTGTTGAAAAGACCGCTAGTGAACGACCCATCAGGTGTCGATATCGCACTGATTGGTGTGCCCTGTGATGGAGCAACCGAAAGCCGACCTGGGCCTCGCGAAATTCGCAATATGTCAAGTTTGACTCGTTCGGTACATCATGTGACGCGGGTGAACCCTTATGAACTTTGCAACGTTGCAGATGTAGGTGATGTGAATTTCTCAAATCCTTTTGACCTGCAACAATGCTTTGCCGACATTACTGATTTTTACAGCAAGATTTGTGCAGCCGGTGCAGTGCCCCTGAGCGTAGGCGGCGATCACTCTATCAGTTTGCCGTCTGTCTGCAGTGTTTGTGTCTATAGCGGGGGTTTAGACTGCAGAGCATTCATGCCAAATGCTATGATTTTGTAGTCTATCCATTCAATAGTCGTGTTATAACATTGCATTTGGGTTGTTCATTTGCGGAGGTTTACATAACGTTACTTTACTTAGGAGGAAATGAATGGAAATGAAAACTCTAACCCAAAAGGCTGTTGGGGCTATCTTAGTCGCCTTAACAACCGCACCTTTTGCACTGGCGCAGGAAAATAGTTCGCCGCCACAACTTGACCTTAGGCTTTATGACATCGTCAGCGCTGCTTCACCGGAACGGCTCGAGACCGACATTCGGAAGCTGGTGAGTTTCGGAACTCGAAATACTTTCTCAGATACGGTTTCTCAGACACGTGGGATCGGCGCTGCCCGCCGCTGGATTAAGGCGGAATTTGACCGAATCTCAGATGACTGCGGTGGTTGCCTTGAGGTTTTTTACCAAAGAAGTTTAGTAAAAGCCGAAGAAAACCGTCGCGTTTCGGAAGATACCTGGATTGTCAATGTGATTGCAATTCAAACCGGCACTCGCTATCAAAATCGGTATGTAATTATGTCGGGTGACATCGACTCGCGTGCTTCAAAGGGTGCAGATGCAGTGACGGATGCTCCCGGCGCCAACGATAATGCCTCAGGAATGGCTGGAACCATAGAAGCCGCCCGGATATTGACAAAATACAAATTTCCTGCAAGCATAGTATACTCGGGATTATCCGGAGAAGAGCAAGGCCTTTTTGGCGGCCGGCACATGGCTAAGGTTGCCAAAGAAGAAGGCTGGGAAATTATAGGTGTTTTGAACAACGATATGATTGGAAATATTGAAGGCATTGATGGAGTCGTTGAGAACAACACGTTTCGAGTTTTTTCAGAACCGAGATCGGTAACAGAGTCTGACGAAGCGAGGCGGAGAATTCGTTTCTTTGGAGGAGAAGTGGATGGGCCTTCCCGGCAACTTGCCAGATATGTCCATCGCATAACGGATATGTATATTCCAAATCTTGACGCCATCATGATCTATCGCCTGGACCGCTTTGGACGCGGTGGACACCATAGACCATTTAACGATGAGGGATTTCCCGGAGTCAGAATTATGGAGACCCACGAGAATTATACCCGGCAGCACCAGGATATCAGAACAGAAAATGGCATCAATTATGGTGATGTTATCGAGGGTGTGAACTTTGAATATGCCGCCAAACTGACGGCAGTGAATGCAATTACATTAGCGGCTTTGGCCTGGGCTCCACCCGAACCTAGAAAGGTCAAGATCGGAGGAGCCGTTCAACCCTCAACCAGGCTGGCCTGGGATAAAGTAGAGGACTTGGATTTGGCCGGGTTTAAGGTTTACTGGCGAGACACAACAGCGCCGCAATGGCAACATTCAAGGTTTGTCGGGATGGTTACAGAGTATATGTTGGAAAATATTGTAATCGATAACTATCTGTTCGGGGTGGCTGCTGTGGGGACAAACGGCAATGAAAGCGTGATAGTCTTCCCGTCGGCACTTATGAGACGCGGACGGCGATAAACTGTCGTCTGAATCTGTCAGATGGCATGTGGGATTCATTCTATTCTTTCTAGAATCATGCTGAGAATGATGTTCAATTACGGCGTTTGTAGAATCCTTGCTCAGCGACCCAAACCTAGATTCGCTATGCATAGAATTATCTAATATGGCAAATTCAGCCGACGCGGTTCCGGTTCGCGATCTTTGGATTCTTGTTAGATCAGAAAGTTAAGTGGGTTTCAAGAGCCTTTTAACAAGTGCGCGCTTGATTTGCGGTGTTATAAAGAAAAATGAGTTACTCACTTGTTGGGACTACTGAAGGCGGTGAGAGCCTCTAAGTCATGATTAAAATGAGCGACCTCCTATCTACAAGGAAAATTCATTTCACTTGTGCAAATTGTCGAACAAAATATTTTGCGCAAACCGAACAAGCTTGGAAAGAAGGTAAGTGCAAGAACTGCGGAGAAAAAATTGTAGTACCTCAATCAGATGAAAACAACTTACTTTCAGAGTCTTTCGCGGTAAGTGAGACTCAATCGAATAGTATCTGAAACAGTTTCCTCTATTTGCACAATTCCGGTATGCGTTCATTCCCGCCCACTTTTTCCCTTGACTAAGTTACTTCTTTTTTGCATTTTCCAAAACCATTCCTGAATGACTCCAAACAATGAAGGTATCTTACTCTTTTATTCTTTACATCCTCCTACTCGGATTTCAAGTGCCCCTGACCTTGGCACAAACTGGTAGTTTGCAGGGGAAAATTGTCGCTCGCAAGACCGGTAAACCGCTCTACAAAGCAAATATCGCTCTTACGCTAATCTCTGAAAATCAACAAATCGTTGGCGCACATTCAGCACAAAATGGTTCATACGAGATTAAGAATCTCCAGCCAGGAGTCTTTAGACTAACGGTTTCCTATATTGGCTACGAAACATTTTCCATAGCAAAGTTGATTCTAGGAGCTGCGGAAGCCAAAAAATTGAATATTTCGCTGACTGAGAAAATCCTGGAGATGGATCCGATTGTGGTCTCGACCCCAAAACAATCCATTGACCGCCGCGGTATTGAAAAACTCGAATCAACTGCCTCGGTAACCATACTGGATTCCGTTCAAATTCAATCTGTGCAGCCAATGAGTCCTGCAGATCATCTGCTGGGTCTATCCGGGGTTGATGTGGTTAAAACCGGAATTAGCCAAAGCAATGTCGCCATCAGGGGGTTCAACGATCTGTTTTCAAGCTCATACCTTTTACTGGTTGATAACCGTATTGGCAGAGTGCCGTCGCTGCGCTTTAATGCCTACAGTTTTATTCCAACATCCAATGAAGATATTGAGCGCATTGAAATTATACGCGGCCCGGCCTCCTCTTTATACGGCCCGAACAGTGCCAATGGTGTTTTGCATATTGTTACAAAGTCACCGTTTGAGACCAAAGGAACGACTATCAATGTTGGATTTGGCGAACGCAATACGGTTGTCGCAGATTTCCGTAATGCCGGCCGTATCGGTAATAAAATCGCTTACAAAATTACCGGGACCCTCATGCAAGGCAACGATTTTGAATCTCATGATGCCTTTGAAGATTCCGTAAGAGCCAGCTTGTTGGAAGCAGCAAAGTTTTACGCAGAACAGGGATTGCCCAATCCAATTCCAATGACCGAGGAAACCGACCGAATCGGGCTGCGGGATTTTCGGGTTGAAAAGCTCGCCACGACGGCACAAATAAATTATGTTGCAAACCCAGATCTGATGTTCGTCCTGATGGGAGGGTTTAACCTGGCAAGCAATATGGAGCTCACCCAAATCGGGGCAGCGGTCGTCGATAATTGGCGATATTTTTATGCCCAGGGGAAAATACTTTACAAAAACCTGTTTTTGCAAGCCTTTGTGAACGCCAGCGATGCAGGTGGAACCTACTTTCCCAGAGACGGTGGTAGCCTGGTAGATAGATCAAAGCTTTTTTCATTTCAAATTCAGAACACAACGGAACTGGGAAGGCGGCAAGTTTTTACCTACGGCATGGATGCGCTCCTAACTCGCCCGCTCACCGAAGGATCCGTTAACGGTTCAAACGAAGACGACGATAACATCGATGAAATCGGCATCTATCTTCAGTCGGAGTCTGATTTTTCGGAGAAAATAAAACTGGTACTGGCCGGCAGGCTGGATCGGCACAACCGCCTTGACAACCCTTTTTTTTCACCAAAGGCCGGGCTGGTTTTCACCCCCGTTCCCGGAAATCGTTTGCGATTCTCGTTTAGCAGAGCTTTCAACACCCCTACAACGGAAAATCTCTTTCTCGACCGGCTCGTGAGTCCCTTGATTCCCGACCAGTTGATCAGTTTCAGCTCTTTCTTGAATTTTCAACCCTTTAATGTTCGGGTGAGCGGCGTTCCCAAATCAGGTTTTACATTCAAGCGGGATACGAATGGCGGAGTAGGGGGCTTGTACATGCAGCCCGTACAGCTATACTTCCCGCAAAATCAGGATTTTATTCCCGCCGATGCAACCCTCTTGTGGGATAAGGCGATTGAAATTATTACTCAAATTGAAGGAAGCGGCCTGGAACCCATGTACAATAACTTGCGTAGTGTTCCAACCCCCAATTTAACTGAAGTCCAATCGGTTCTGAAAGCATTCAATCCCACGACGGGTGAGTCTGAGCTGGTTGATCCTTCATTGGTGACAAACATCCGCAGTCTTGCAGCGACCAAAACGAAGAGTTTCGAATTCGGATACAAGGGGGTCTGGAATGACAGGCTTCTCATAAATGCCGACATTTATTATAGCCGGATAAAAGATTTCATCGGCCCGCTTTTGGTTGAAACTCCTAACGTATTTTTTGATCGCGCCGCGCTCGAGCAATATCTAAGCCCATTTATCAGCGCTGCTCCAGCTTTTGCCAGAATGATGTCGGTAATTCCACTTGGGACAGTGACGCCACTGCAAACGCGATATCCGGGCGACGTCCTTCTCACCTACAAAAATTTCGGCGATATCGATCTCTTTGGAGCCGACCTTGAGGCGAGTTTTCTAGCAACGAAACACCTTACTCTTGCCGGTACCTACTCGTTCCTCAGCAAAAATCTATTTGGCGATGTTGACGGCGTCAGGGATGTTGCACTCAATGCCCCAAAAAACAAATTCAGTTTGGGGGTTCACTACCGAAACCGCAATTCTGGAATTGGCGGCGGCCTCCGGTTTCGCTCTGTTGAAGGTTTTCCGGTAAATTCCGGCATCTTTATTGGCGAAGTTGATTCATATGGTCTTTTTGACCTGAACGCCGGCGTGGATTTGCCCGGCGAAAGCGGAATTCGCCTGGCATTGACCGTCCAAAATCTGTTCAACAATAAACACCGCGAATTCGTGGGGGCCCCGGAAGTAGGACGCCTTGCCCTGTTTCAGGTTAAATATTTTCCAGACAGGTATCAATAAAGTCGGGTTGAGTAATTTGTTGAAGTTAAAAGAAAAACAAAACGAGAATAGCATTAAAATCAGAACTTGGTGTGATGTTAATCTGGAGGTAGTAGCGGCTTTTGCTGCTTGTTCAACCGTGAGACTGACGAAAAAGTCGATTCTTTTCAGTGAGGCCTCGCAGGCTGAGGCGACTGGCTTGACTTTTATCCACACATAGAGTTTATTACGAAAGAGACTCCTGCATTCGAGGAGCGATTTATTATTACCTTATTTGCTGAAGTCTATTTTTTCACACACCGAAGGGAGGGAAAATAATGCGACAAAAGCTTGGCAGTATCACGCTATTTCTAATCCTTTTCATGCCATTAAGGCAATCGGCCGCACCGGTAAGGCAATCGGCAGCACCGGCGAACGAAACCGTCCTCAGTACACGGCTTGCCAACTACGAAATGGATGTCAAACTGGACGCGCAGAAACGCCTGATTGATGGCACTGAAATCCTGACATGGAAAAACAACACCCGCCACGCTACTTCTGAACTGCAATTTCATTTGTACTACAATGCCTGGCTGAACGAGGAGAGTTCACAATTTCAATCAATACGGCGGCGGCGCAGTTTTAGGGAGAGCCAGTCTGATTATCGTGAAAATGATTGGGCGTATAATAAGGTTCATTCCATCAAAATCCTGGGTGGTCAGAATTGGAGTGAAGCAGATATCTCCGCTTCAATGGAATATATTCAGCCGGATGATGGCAACAAGCATGACCGTACGGTACTGCGCGTAGCATTACCAAAACCGGTAGCACCTGGCCAGACCATCCGCGTCGAACTTCAGTGGCAGTCGAAAGTGCCGCGCACTTTTGCCCGTACCGGCGTCAGAGGTGACTATTTCTTTCTCGCACAGTGGTTTCCCAAAATCGGCGTGTTCGAGGAGGATGGAAAGTGGAACTGCCATCAGTTTATTCAAACGGAATTCTATGCGGATTTCGGTATTTACGATGTCAAAATGACTGTGCCGAACGGCTGGGTTGTCGGAGCAACCGGCAAAGAGATTGAAAAGGCAGATAATGGCGACGGCACCACAACCCACCGTTACTATCAGGAAGATGTGCACGACTTCGCCTGGGTCACGACGCCCCGTTTCTCTGTACATAACGAGCTTTTTGAGGAACTTGGTTTGCCATCGGTAGACATGCGGCTGCTGCTAATGCCGGATCATGCGGACAAAAAAGACAGGTATTTCGCCGCTACCCGGGCAGCTCTTAAATACTATGGCACCTGGTGGGGCGCTTATCCCTACGATCATGTCACTGTGGTTGATCCGGCCTACAAATCCGGCTCCGGCGGCATGGAGTACCCAACGTTTTTCACAGGCGGCACCCGCTGGCTCTCACCAATTGAACGGCGATCACCTGAAAGCGTCACAGTACATGAGGCCGGTCATCAGTTCTGGTACGGCATTCTGGCAAACAATGAATTCGAGTACGCCTGGCTGGACGAGGGTTTTAATACATTCTCCACCACCCGCACGCTTGAGCAAGTCTACCCCAATCCGGTGCTTACAAAAAGATATTTTGAAGAATTTATCCCGGTTGTATTCCCGAGCGTCAAAGTCCCAGAGCGCACCCAGATCGCGGACCAGTATTACGGGTTTAATTCAATGCTTAAGCGGGACCCGATGTCGAGGCTGTCCTGGAAATACGGTCCTGATGCATATGGCTATAACTCCTACAGCAAACCGGCCATGATGTTAAGGACATTGGAAAACTATCTCGGCTGGGAGACCTTCCAGAGGGTCCTGTCCACTTATTTTGAGCGCTGGAAATTCCGGCATCCGAAACCCCAGGATTTCTTTGCCATCGTAAATGAAATCAGCGGTCAGGATATGAGCTGGTTTTTCGAGCAGACTTATAATAGTTCCAACGTGTTTGACTACGGTGTAGGTCAGGTCAGCTCCGAACCGGTCACTGTACCCAGAGGCTATGGAGAACAGGAAGGAGATTGGATTTACCGGGATGGTGAGGAAGTGGATGACGATAGCGAGACAGACCCGGAAAAGCAATACCGTTCCCGTGTATTTATTCGTCGCTGGGGGGAAGCAACTTTTCCAATCGAGGTAAAAATCACCTTCGATAACGGAGAAGATGTTCTCGAAAGCTGGGACGGTAAGGAGCGCTGGGTACGTTTTGACTACCTGAAAAACACCCGCGTTCAAAAAATTGAAGTGGACCCAGAAAACAAGCTGGTCCTGGATGTGAACCACACTAATAATACCTGGGTGCGTAACTCCCGGGCCAATATTGCCGCAACCAAATGGGCCTCAAAATGGCTGACCTGGTTACAAAATTTGATGGAATTTTTTGCCTTTTTCTCATAACTGACAATCCAGGAGAAGACTGATATGAAAATCTTCAATGCAATCTCAAGCGGATTTGCGAATGTAATTCAATCAAAGCGATACATTTTTTTTGCGTACAGCCTGAATCTACTGATACCCCTGGTTCTGGGGATCGCCTTATTTTCCACTCTGAGTCAGTCCATTGGCCACAGCCTGGCGGGTGAGAATTTGCGTAACGGTTTCGATGAACTATGGTACCCAGGATTCTCAGCTCAGGCTCAGGGACTGTCTGGGACATTTCATCCCAGCGTAGTGGGAATTGGTGCCGTTTTCAATGGCCTCGAGAAGATGCTGGATGGCAGTTTTTTGCAGGCAAATTGGGAAGTTGCAGGCGTCGGCTTGCTCTATTTGCTCCTGTGGACCTTCTTGTCGGCAGCTTTCATTTCGTTGTACGCCACACCAAAAGAGCAGCCGTCATTTTTTCAGCGCGGCGCTGAGTTTTTTCCCCGGTTTCTTCTTCTCGGGGTAATTGCCGGAGTTATCTACTTCCTGCTTTTTTATTTTGTTATGGACTGGTTAACCAAAGCAGTGGACGAACTGACCCGCGAAACCATTGACGAAAGGATTCATTTTGGCTATGTTGCGCTTAAGTATCTCGTTGTTTGGGGATTGATTTGGACAGTGAATTTAGTTTTTGATTATAGCAAGATTGTAATGGTCGTTAAGGATCACAAAAACGCGCTCTCCGCACCGCTTGTGGCGATGCGTCTGGTGTTTTCAAATTTTGGTAAGATGTATGGCTTGTATCTGAGCATTGGTGTTGTTTGGATAGTAATGATGTTGTTTTACTGGCTGATAGCGCCTGGCGCGGGGCAGTCTAACTGGATCACAATTATTGGCGCTTTTGTGGTGGGGCAGATTTATTTGCTGGCGCGGATTGCAACGAGATGCCTGTTCTACGCCGGACAAACGTCGATGTTTACAGCCATCAGTCCTAAGGGTTAATGAAATGTCAAACTGAGTTGGGAACCATGGTATTCCAACTTTTTCTTTAACGAAGAGCACGAAGCGGGATTTGATGAATGTTCAGTGTGATTTTGGCATTTTGCAAAACAAATACTTTTCTTATTTATCGAAGTTCATTTGCTGGATGGCAACTCGTTAACCAAACGAGATGTTCGCGGCAAGGATGGCACAGTTAACAATACCCAATTTGTGGATCAATAAATTCCCGGGAGCTAATTTCGAACTAGCAATCTTTAATAAGTGGGGGGTGTACTAATAGACAACAGTTCAACTTCACTGTCAGTAATGTTCTTTATCTTATGATTCATTTCACAGCGAAAATGAATAGAGTCACCTTCCTCGAGAATGTATGGCTTGCCATCGAGAGTAACTTGAATTTTACCTTTGAATACAAAAATCAACTCTTCCCCGGCATGCTCATATCCTTGCGGAATGTTTTCCTGCCCTGGTTTGGGGCGGGCGATGATTACTTTTAATTTCGAGTCGATAATTCCTTTGGTAAGAGATTCAATAAAAACTTGATTCTTTTGATCAACTATTAACGAGCGCTCATCTTGTCGGACCATGGATACTTTTTGGTGGCTATCCTGTTCGAAAAAGATGCTGGTTTCTTTACCTAGAGCCGAAATAAGCTTCATTAGCGTTACAATAGTAGGAGAGGTCAGATTTCGTTCAATCTCTGAAATCTGAGTCGTTGATACTCCCGATTTGCAAGACAATTCTTTTAAAGTTAGACTATTTTCACCCCGCAATGATTTAATTTTTTTTCCCACATCGAATGCTTGCGCCATGACCTTCCTCCTGACCTTTGCCAAGGTCGACAATCACACTTCAATCAAAATGTAAATTTTTCTTAATTTTTTCCTTGACAATGATCTGTGTATTTGTTATACTGATTCGGGCGGTAAGATATATCGGATTTAGTAAGCTATAGTGTGCAAACGTTTGCGCCATCAATGCAAAAACTTGCACAGAATAGACGCCTTTCCGTGGCTAAGCTTCCTTTGCTAGCTAATTTTATTCATTAGAGTTAAAGAACTTTACTTCTTTGCATGGCACAAAGATTGCAAAAATTTAACCAAAAAATAAAGAGGCAACTTCGTAAACTTCATTCCTCAATCTTTGGTTAGCGATTCAATTTTTTTTTGAATCAGACTTTTGTTGAATAGACATCCCTTGCTGTTGAAGTTTAGGTTCAAGTTTTAGCATTTTTCTTTCAGATTTAAAAGAATCTTTTTTTAACAATACTCAAGGAGGGACCAAATGATTTCTCATCGTTTCTATCCTCAGTTGATGGTAACATGTCTCCTCATTTTGTTCGCTATTCTCTGGAGTTGCGGAAAGGGTCCCACCAAGCCCGGTGAACAGAATGATCCCCCCGATACGTTCATTACCAAGAAATCACTCGAGAAAGTACCGCTCGAAACCGATAGTACGGGGGCATTTGTAAACCTGACCAAGTTTGTTTATTCTATCGAGTATACCGGCGTGGATCTTGACGGAAAGGTGGATAGCTTTCAGGTTAGCATAAATAACGGACCGTGGTCTTCTTCTACAATTAAGACCAGCAGTTCGGACACTTTGGATTTTGATTCGGAAAGTGCGACTAACACAGTGTCGGTGCGATCTAAAGATAATCAGGGGGCTGTGGATCCAGAGCCAGCTTCGGTAGTGTTCACCTTAGGAGAAACCGGCGCAAATGCAATGCCAACTACCGCATTTGAATCGGGGCCATCTACTGCTGCGACAACCAGTTCTGGAGTACGGTTTGTGGTAACGGGTGCGGATCCCGACGGACAGGTTGTGCAATTTTCCTATTCTTTAGATGGCGGCGCTGCACAAAGCGTCGCTGCGGATGCCGATGGCAAAGCTGTTATTGAGTTTAGTGAAAGTAACGGGAATCTATTGGCCGCAGGAAACCATTCCATTTCTGCTCAGGCAATAGACAATTTGGGAGGTATGGATGAAACCCCGGAAACCCGCAGCTTTTTTGTTTCCTCCGGTTTTTCGCCGATTATCGAGTTTCAGGCGGGTCCTGCCGACGGCGGTGGGTGGTTTTCCGGTGTTGATGTTTCATTCGCCTTTAGTGCGGTCCTAAGTCATTATGATGGCGCCCTGTTAGGATTTTCCTGGGCCTTTGACGACTCATCAGAAGGGGCTTTTACCGCCTTCTCCACAGAGGGGTTAGCAACGATTCTGGGAGGGAATTTGACGCCAGGCGACCATTTCTTTGTATTGCGAGCCAAAGACCTGGCAGGAGTTGTTTCTAAAGCACTGATTCGATTTAATGCCGCATCAGCCTCTCTTGATCAAGGCATCGTTCTCATCGATGATTGTGGTTTTAGTGAAAATGAAACATTAGAGGCGATATTCGCCGCTGCCGGATTTCCCGTGTCAAGATATTGGGATTTCGACGGCGACGCCGCCAATGGCCACCCTCAAGACGATCTGTCCATCTGGACGCCGGGAGAGCTCGGCAAGTATTCAACAGTCGTATTTTTTACCGATAACTCGCCAACCGCCTTTGACAATTCACTTCTTTTGGGCGCTTATGTGAAGGCCGGCGGCAACATTTGGATGACCTCTTACAATTGGTCAGGTGCAGACTCTGGATTCTTAAGAGAGACAGCGGGCATCAGGAGGGTGTTTAATAATTTTGAGTGTGCGGGTATTAGAGGCGTCAACCCTAGTTGGGCGAATCCATCGGGCGCCACCATAAATGATGCGTTTGATGGCCTCACTATCGATTGGACCGGCAGTAGGGGCAGTGTAGATATTCTAGATCCGAGTCAAACTGCGGGAGAAGCTATCTTTGAAGGCACGCCGCCGGGAAACTTTCCGGAATGGCCGCGTGCAGTTTTTATGCCGCATCCGGACCCGTGGGGTAAAGTGGTTTCCTGGGGCCACTCTCTAAGGCAAACCTCAAGTAACGACCCGGCATTACAGGCGGCTGTGGCAATTATTTTGGGGACTCTTTTTGGTGAATAATATTTGGACGACACCGAGTAAGGTATTTCTCACCGTGGGAGCGTTGATCCTAATAATTTCAGCTGTCATAAAACGAGATAGCGTTTTCGGATTTTTTAGGAAACGGTCGACAAAATACGGATTTAACGCGATTGTGTTGAGTCTTATAGTGCTGGGAATTCTTGCTCTGGCGAATTACACGCTGAACAGACACAGCTGGCGGTTTGATACCACCGCTTCAGGTCAGTATAGCATCGCCGCTCAAACCGTTAAAATTCTTGAAGCTCTTGAAGAAGAAGTCAAGGTGACCGCATTTCAAACCCAAATCGAATCAGGTAGGTTGGATGACCTGTTGAAAGAATATTCGTATTACTCGGACAATTTTAAATATGAAGTCGTAGATCCCGACAAGAATCCCGATCTCGCCAAGAGTTTAGGGGTGAAGAAATACGGCGAATTGTTTTTACAATCCGGCGGCAGAACGGAGCGAATAGAGGATGTAACGGAAGAAAAAATCACAAACGCGCTAATAAAAATCAGCAGCAGAAAAGAGCATAATATTTACTTCCTTTCCGGGCATGGTGAGAATAGTTTCGAGCTTTCAGCGGGCGAGAGAGAATCTTATTCTCTCGCTGCCGCGGAACTCCGTAAGGTAAATTATAATCTGAGTAAATTAGAACTGTTTCAAACCGATTCCGTTCCCGAAGACGCTTCTCTTGTGGTGTTAGCAGGTCCGTCGAAGAATCTCTTGCAGAGAGAGATAAACGCCCTGAACGTTTTTCTTTCAGGCGGCGGCAGTCTTCTTCTACTCGTTGAAGCGAGAGTAAATGATACCGGTTTGGAGGAATTTATTTTGGGATTAGGCGTGAAACTGCAGAATGATATCATTCTTGAACAGAGCGCATCATTTATTATTTCGGGTGGTGGATTGAAGAGAGATACGCGAATCTCAATTGAACCAACCGCCGCGGCGTATGGAGTGCATCGGATCACGGAAGATTTCCGGTTAGCCAGCGTTTATCCCACCGTCCGTTCTTTGCTTGTCCGGACAGAAAACGATTCAGGCGACTATGATATTACCGAACTCATCTTTTCGAGCAAGAGTTCATGGGGCGAAACTGATTTAGCGCTGTTGGACAAAAGTCAAACGAGTTTTGATAAGAATCTTGACCACCCCGGTCCATTGGTGATCGGTGTAGTCGGTAAGGTAAAAGAAGGAAGAAACGGTGGCAGGTTTATAATAGTCGGCGATTCGGAATTCGCGTCAAATCCGTATATAGAACGCGCT
>JADFPY010000088.1 GCA_022562085.1 candidate division KSB1 bacterium
AACCAGAATAATTCTCCCGAAGAGGTCGAAACAGTCGCACGGATTGTTGCAGACTTGCTCAAACCCGCTATTGAATGGACGAACGAAAACGGGCGAATTAAAACACTTGGCACAAAAGACATCCTGATCGTCGCGCCTTATAACGCGCAGGTTGGCGCCCTGCAAAACCGCTTGCCTGAAATCAGGGTCGGTACGGTCGATAAATTTCAGGGCCAGGAAGCGCCCGTAGTTATTTACTCGATGGCAAGCTCATCGGCGGAAGATGCTCCGCGAGGCATGGGTTTCTTGTATAGTCCGAACCGCCTCAACGTGGCTACCAGCCGGGCACGCTGTATTTGCATCCTGGTGGCTGCAGCGCGTTTACTCGAACCGGATTGCCGCACCCCGGAGCAAATGCGTTGGGCGAACGGGCTGTGCCGGTTCAGGGAGCTTGCCACCGTTGTTAATATCTAGAGTACGAGGCGCTTAGTGTGTAGGTGGAGACACTTTAAATCCATTCAAATGACGGTATACCGTTAGAACCGGCGGAGGCGAAACAGCAGAAACGTCGTTCTATGTAAAACAAGAACACCGGGCCAAGGGTATCGGTCGAGCACTCAAGAAAGCCATCATCGATGAAGCCCGTCGCTTGGGGTTTCACTCAGTGATCGCGAAGGTGGCCGAAGGAAGCGATGCGAGCATACACTTAAACGAGAGCTTTGGATTTACGCACGTTGGAACGCTAAGGGAAGTTGGCCGCAAGTTTGGTAAACGACTGGACGTGCATATCATGCAAAGAATTCTGGATTGAGTCCTTTATTTAACACATTTTGACGCATTCAATGTACTCCAAAAAACATAAAATAATGAAGCAAACAATCGGCTACATAACTCTGCTCGTTCGGGACTATAAAAGACACCATTGACTTTTACACAAAGAAGCTTCGCTTCAATCTTGTCGAAGATACCCCGCTGGGCGGTGGAAAACGCTGGGTTCTTGTGGCGCCACCGGGATTTATATGGAATAAACGGGATCTCCTTGAATTGAAGGCATAGCAGCTTCACGCCCCCCTCCTGCAAGATTATTTTTTTTAAGATTTTTTCATAACATAGTCCTTCTTTTAAGTATTCAACATCGATGTCGATAATCAATTGCGTCGAAATGAATGTTGTTTACTTAAAATGAGGTTACGTAATGAAACGGATTTCTATGTTTATTTTTTTGGTCGCCGCAATGACTGTCAGTCACTTGTTTGGCGGAATAAAAGATAAACTCGGACTGGGATTAAACATAAACGCGCATAAACTTTATGGCGACACACGAAGCGGTAGTTTAGGGCTAAGCGGTGGGAATTTGCTTTTGCGGTATCGTTTAAAACCTGCCCTTTTCTTAGAGTCTGAATTGGGATTGCTTAGACTTTCGACCCAAATAAATGGCACCACCCTGGATACCGATATGCTGAACTTTGGTGTCAAAGCAGGCTATACATTTCTTACATCTCAAATTTACCAGCCTTTCATATACGTTGGGCTTGGAGCACTTAACTTTTCAGACAATAGCGGACGTTTCTGGGATGGTTACGCAGCTTTAGGCGCAGGCACGGAATTTTTCGCTTCAACCTCTCTCGCTGTAAATGTCACAGCAGATTTTCGTTATACCAGCGGCGATGGTTTCGATGGTGGGCTCTCTGGATGGCGCACAGATGGTTTTCTTAACCTGGGTCTGGGCTTTATTTATCACTTTAATCGCCACTCAAACCAGGGTGAACCGTACATCACGGTTCCTGAATTCGACCCTTTTTATTTTGAAGTTGCCGAAGCCAATGTTGAAGAAGAAATAGAGGGCATTGTTGAATCGACTGATCAGGAATTGAATATGCAAACCTTGCTGTCATTAATGGAGCAAGAACAGGCTTCCAAAGTGGAAGAAAATGCCATGACCCTGGAGGATGATATTCTGCCTGAGCCGGAGACAACAAGGGAAACCGTGGTTCATCGGGGTGCTGAAATTGAAAGTTGGGTTTATACAGTGCAGCCTAATGACTGGCTGTCTAAAATTGCCGCAATCTTTTACGGGGATCCCATGGCCTATGCAAGAATTGCACAAGACAATCACGATGTTATTCAAAATCCGGAAAAGATTTATGCAGGTCAGAAGCTGCTGGTTAAGATCCAAAAAGGGATGCCTGTCTTTTACAGGGTGAAAAAGGGAGAATCGCTCTCTATAATTGCCAACAGGTTTTACGGGGATCCCATGAAATTCAAAGATATTTTCTTGGCGAATCAGGATGCTATCGAAGATCCCGACATCATCTATCCGGGTCAAGTACTCAAAATTTTTCTTACCAAGAATTAACCACAGCGTTGAGCCGACCCGTTTGAAGGGTGTATTTAAAACGGCTTTCCGAGCTGCAGAGTTCACGTCATTTTGAGTTTCGATAACTCTCAGCTTTTTGGCTCAGGGTTGAGGTTCATCACGGAGCCTGCCCTGAGCCCATAGCCCCGGTTCACAGTGCCAAATCAACCTGCCTGTTTTCTGCTTCTCATTATTCATTTACACGGAAAGAAATCGTCAAGGACGACTATCTCTCCATCTGCAAGACCGCCTTTATCCCAGGAAAAAAATCCATCATCCAGCCGGTTTCCTCCTTACTGTATTGTGAACTTAAATAACTAAAGCTACTTCCAATCATATCTTGACTCTTTCAAAATAAATTTGCACAATTAAGTTGGCAAATGATCATGCAATGATTGCTGCAACCACAGCAATCAGCGATTTATGAGCGAATTTAATGAGAGTTTTAAAAGAGGTCGAACTAATTTGAAAAGAGAAGATGAAATGAAAACGATTGGAATGGTCGCATTGTTTGCTATTTTGGTTCTTCAAAATGTCTGGCTGAGCCAAAACATCATTCAAAACGGAGGTTTTGAGAATGACTTTAGTGGCTGGGTGCCCGTAGACAGCGTTAACATTTCCACTGCAGTGGTTCATTCCGGAGCAAAGTCTTTTATGGCGTCGGACCCAGCGAAAAATCGCTCTAGTATAATTACTCTACAAAGTGGGACGGCACACACAAAGATGGTCAAAGGGTATCGAGCGGAGTATTCCTGTACCGGTTGAATGTAAATGGCTTTGTGAAAACAAGGAAAATGCTGGCGATTAAATAGAACCCAAAGACCGTCTTCTTAGTCGTAACAAATTTCGTTAGAATTCGTTTCGATATAAATCTATCCACAAATATAGTTAACACAACCTTGCGAAGGTTCAGAACCTTGGCAAAGTTTTACATTATCCATAATTTCTTAAGGAGCAAAAGTCATGGCTAAAGTGACCAGGTTTTGCATTTTGGTTTTTTGTGTGTTTGTCTCTTCGTACGGATTTTCCGCGGACAAGAAAGACGATGGTCTGCTATCAGACACGACATTTGCCGGATTAAAACTACGCGGTATCGGACCGGCTTTCATGTCCGGGCGAATCGCTGATATCGCCATCAATCCCAGCGATCCCAGTCAGTGGTATGTTGCTGTGGGCTCAGGCGGTGTCTGGAAAACCAATAATGCCAGCACCACCTGGCAGCCGATCTTCGACGATCAGCCGTCCTACTCCGTTGGCTGTGTCAGCATCGATCCCAATGAGCACACTGTCATTTGGGTTGGTACAGGGGAAAATGTTGGCGGCCGTCATGTCGGCTATGGCGATGGAATTTACCGCAGCGCGGACGGCGGCGCCAGTTGGGAAAATATGGGCTTAAAAGAAACCCATCACATTTCAAAAATCATCGTCCATCCCGAAAACTCCGATATTTTGTGGGTTGCGGCCCAGGGACCGCTGTGGTCAAAAGGGGGGGAACGCGGGCTATATAAAACTACCGATGGCGGCAAAAAATGGAAAAAAGTCTTAGGCGATGATGAATGGACGGGTGTGACGGATATCTTAATCGATCCGCGAAAACCGGATCAGTTGTACGCTGCGACCTGGCAGCGTCACCGTAACGTTGCCGCATACATGGGAGGAGGCCCGGGATCAGGCATTCACCGTTCCGGCGACGGCGGCGAAACCTGGGAAAAGCTCAGCAACGGTTTACCCGAGTCAAATATGGGTAAAATAGGTTTGGCAATTTCGCCGCAAAATCCAGACGTGCTCTATGCGGCCATCGAACTGGATCGCCGCACCGGCGGTGTGTACCGCTCTGCCAATCGCGGCGTTTCATGGACAAAACAATCCGATGCGGTTTCCGGCGCTACCGGCCCGCATTATTATCAGGAGCTCTACGCCAGCCCGCATCAATTTGATCGGCTTTACCTGGTGGATTCGCGCATGCAAATCTCAAATGACGGCGGCAAAACTTTTACCCGCATGAAAGAACAATTTAAACATGGGGATAACCATGCTTTAGCTTTCCGGTCCGATGATCCGGATTATTTGTTGGTAGGTACAGATGGCGGACTCTTCGAGAGTTTTGACCTCGCCGAAAACTGGCGCTATGTTGCCAACCTGCCGGTCACGCAATTTTATAAAGTTGCCCTGGACGACGCAGAGCCCTTTTACAATATTTACGGCGGCACCCAGGATAATTCAACCCAGGGTGGTCCCTCCCGCACCGTTCATTCGTTAGGTATTCGAAACTCTGACTGGTATCGGACCCTGGGCGGCGATGGCCACCAGCCGGCAACCGAACCCGGGAATCCCAATATTGTTTATTCGGAATCCCAGCAAGGCTTTCTGTCACGCATTGACGTCACCACCGGCGAGATTCTTTCAATACAGCCGCAACCTGAGGCCGGTGAAAGCTATGAACGGTTTAACTGGGATTCCCCGATTCTGGTCAGTCCCCACTCGCCGACACGCATATATTTTGCTTCACAACGGGTCTGGCGTTCCGATAATCGCGGTGACAGCTGGACCCCGATCTCGGACGACCTGACCCGCAATCAGGAACGAGTTACACTCCCCATTATGGAGCAGACCTGGAGCTGGGATGCCCCTTGGGACGTCAGTGCCATGTCCAACTACAATACCATCACTTCACTGGCTGAGTCACCCTTACAGGAAGGTTTGATCTACGCCGGCAACGACGACGGCCTCATTCATGTGACCGGAGACGGGGGCCAAAACTGGCGCCGAATTAATGTGGGTGACTTACCGAATGTTCCCGCAACGGCCTTTGTCAATGATGTCAAAGCCGATTTATTCGATGTCAATACCGTTTATATTGCGCTTGATAATCATAAATTTGGCGACCTGAATCCTTATTTGTTAAAAAGCAGGGATCGCGGAAAAAGCTGGCGCTCCATTAAAGGCAACATTCCGGATCGTACTCTGGTTTGGCGTTTGGTGCAGGATCACGTCAATTCGAATCTGTTATTTGCCGCTACCGAGTTTGGTATTTACTTTACGATTGACGGCGGTACAAAATGGATAAAACTCACCGGCGGCGTCCCGACAATTTCATTCCGCGACCTCGCCATTCAGCGTCGAGAAAATGACCTGGTTTGCGCATCCTTTGGCCGCGGTTTTTATATTTTCGATGACTACAGCGTTTTACGCCATGTTTCCGAACAGCAATTAAACCAGGAAGCTACCCTATTCCCTGTTCGTAAAACCTGGTGGTATATCCAGCGTCGACTTGGAGTTATTGGCGGGGCATCCCATTTTACCGCCCCAAACCCGCCTTATGGCGCTGTGTTCACCTATTATCTGAAAGACGAAATAAAAACCCCAAAGGCCCTGCGCAAGGAGAAAGAAAAAAAACAGACTGAGGACAAACAACCGGTTACCTTTCCCGGCTGGGACAAAGTAGAAGCTGAAAGAAGACAGGAAGACCCGCAGATCTGGTTAACTGTAAAAGACAACGAAGGGAGTATAATCAGGCGATTAAAGGGTGAAAATAAGGCGGGTTTTCAGCGCATTGCCTGGGATCTACGCTTTCCACCTACAGATGCTGTCAGCAGCGAAGCAGACTTAAGCGGCGATTTTACCGGCGCCATGGTTGCTCCGGGTAATTACACCGTTACCCTGTCAAAGCAGGTCGATGGCAACAGCACTGATTTGTCTGAACCGGTACCTTTTACTGTTGAGCGGATGTATGAAGGGGCTTTGGCAGGCGCAGACCCAAAAGAAACCGCCGCCTGGTGGAAGGAGACAGCACGGCTTAAAAAGTCTACTTCTGCTGCCTCTCGAGTGTTGGATAAGGCAATAAAAAGAGTAACGTTACTACAAAAGGCTTTAATTCGCACAACATCGGCTCCCGGAAAACTGGATAGCGAGTTGCACCGGATTAAACAAAGCTTACTGACGCTTGATGAGCAGTTGAATGGCAACCGTTCCAAGCGGGAAATCGGTGAAAAAAATAACCCGACAATTGCACGTCGGCTGAATGCGGCTAATTCATTTAATTCAACTTACGGCCCGACCCCGATGCAAAAACGCAGCCTGGAAATTGCGGCTACGGAATTTAAGGAATTAAAGAAAAATCTGGAAAATATTATCAACATGGAGCTGCCTAAAATTGAGGATGCCTTAAAAGCTGCCGGTGCGCCATGGATTGATGGACAACCTATACCGGAGTATTGATTTTCAAAAGTTCATTTGTTTGGTTATGAAAGCACAAATAATCGAAACCTGGCACATCAACAACAGAGTCCATCTCATGCTCATTGATGCTATCAGTGATGAAGGGCTCCATTGTACTTTGTCAAAGCGCGGTGGAGGAACCCCGGCAAAGCAATTTACTCATTTGCATAACCTAAGACTCTGGAGGTTGGAAAAGGTTGACAAAGAACTGTTGCAAGGGCAGTCTAAGATTGACACAACAGGCACCATCGACAAGGCATTGCTCAAGAAAAGGCTAAACGAATCCGGAGCTGCGATTGCGAAAATGATTGAGAACGGAATCGACGATGGCGGAAAAATAAAGGGATTCAAAAGAGGTGTTATCCCCTTTCTGGGATATATGATTTCCCACGAGTCGCACCATCGCGGCAATATTCTGTTAACCCTGAAACAATGCGGGCATAAAATACCCAAGGACATTCAGTACGGAATTTGGGCCTGGAATCAGATTTAGCGTGATAAATCGTTAATTAAAAATTAGCTTGCATTATTCACAAACTGTAAAATCATCATTCTCCTGGAAGCAGATGTTGCAGATTATGTTTTTGAGCCACAGATAGACACGGATTGTCACAGATTTCTTGGTAAACTGGAACCTTTTCATACTTTTTTTAACAAATCCGTGTTTATCAGTGTTCATCCGTGGCCAAATTCTTAATTACAACAGCCTGAAGGCAGGAATCCATTGCAAATTAATAACTTAGTGCTAGGTAGTGATGTCCGGCTACTCGGGCAATGACAATATTGAAGTTCTTGCCTCAAATAGAAATTCATGAATTAACCAGGTTAGTTATGTTTTGTTCCTGCGGATTTAAATCAAATCAAAAATGTAAGGAAATTTTTGATATAATCATAGCCAGGGAATTCTCAGATTTCCGTTATGCAAAATTTCATCGCTTGACCGTCGACGCCTATTCCCTGCAGCATCCGGATCCCTACATGATCTCTGCGAAATCTTTTGCAGCGCATTTAACCGGCATGTGCTGCGCCATAGAATATGATAATGACCGCAATTTGCTCAGGATATTGCAGCAGTGGCTGAATGGAAAAAAGCAGATAGAAAAACCCAAACTGCTTGATAACGTCGGCAGCCTGACAATCTCGCGCGTGGTGAATGCCGGGGATGGAACAGAACATGCCAAATTGGTCAAAGAATGGGCAGAGAACGTCTGGGATGCATATGCTCTCTATCATAATTTGGCCAGAGAGTGGATAGAAACGGCTAAACGAAAACCTTAACCAAACCTTTGAGGTAACAAATGGCTCAAAATGAAAAAAATAAGCGGATAGATTATATTGAAATCCCGGTTACCGACATGGCCGAATCGAAACGATTTTATGGTGAGGTTTTCGGCTGGAAGTTTGTAGATTATGGACCGGACTACGTAGCTTTTAACGATGGGCGCCTCGACGGCGGATTTCGCAAAGAGTCGAGTGTACAAAGAGGCGGCCCGCTGGTGGTGTTCTACGCCACTGAACTGAAAAACGTAGAGACTGAGATTAAGAAAGCCGGAGGGACAATCGTGGTAGACATATTTGATTTCCCGGGAGGAAGACGTTTTCACTTTACCGATCCCAGCGGCAACGAATTGGCTGTCTGGTCGGAGCAATAAAAACACTACTACTAAACCAACCATATCTATGGAAATTGAAACTGCCGTAGAGGTTTTTGCAATAATAAACCTTGGAACGATGGGAATCTCGCATATTTTGGCACACCGCACCTGGGCAAGGTTTTTTATTTGGCTCCGCTCCAGGGAAGAGCCGGGTGTGTTTGTGGTCGCTTTCTTGAGTTTGGGTATGGGTTCGATTATAGTTGCGTTTCACCCTGTCTGGACTGGCATTCCTCTAGTACTCACTCTTTTCGGATGGTCACAGGTGTTAAAAGCTGTTATATACCTCTCATTTCCCAAAGTCGGGCTGAAAAAGCTCGGTGCAGTTTCAGAGGATCGTTCTAAAATTTTTATACTCCCCGGAGTATTTATGCTCGTCATTGCCGGATTGCTTGGCTACAATATACTCATTTTATAATTTCCAAGAATCGTATACTTAGTCAAAAATCTGCGGTGTTTTTTTATTTTTTCCCCTGAGATCTGCGCATACATTAGAAGTTCGTTGTTTTAAGTAGCGGCATCTCCAGATGAAATTCTACTTGCAAATTGTTGAAAAATCAATTATATTCAACGTTCGCAAATGTAGGCCATATATATGGAAATCACGGAAGAAAAAATCCGGCAAATCAGCGATGAGGCGTGGCAGCAATTAGGGTCAAATGCCAATCCGTCTATGCTCAAAAAGGTCGTTCAAGAAGTTGTAAAACGGCTGATGGATGAATCAAAAAACACCCCCCTTGATCCCCTCTCGAGGGGAACACCCCCCTTTAGTCCCCCCTCGAGGGGGGATTGAGGGGGGTGTTTGGGGTAAAAGGGCCGAGCTCCGGCTTACTTTTTAAAAAAATCATACAATTACGCTTGCCTATTCATGTTTTATTCGGAGGTTAATGATTAATGCGTCGCAAAAATCTTTTTAAAACTTTAATCATATTGACGGCACTGATATGGTCGGTTATCGTATTGACGCCGACTTATATGTTGAATCAGCAAAAACAGGAAGCCGACAATTTCTATGCCGCAATTGAAGAAAACACAAGCTTAAACCGCAACGATATTAAAGCAGCTCTCTCCTCGGGAAACCTTGAACTGCAAGTTCGCAATACGTTTAAAAGTACAAACGGAAATAGTGTTGATACCCTCCTCGAAGACGTCATTTCTCTCATCAAGGTCAATGAAAAGATAGAAGAGAATGAACCGAAGTCGATTAAACTTGGTCTTGACTTGCAAGGGGGAACTTACCTGGTTTATGAGGTTGACTTGCCAAAAATGTTGGAAACTCTTGCCCAAGAAAGGGATTCGGATCTCGATTCAGGCATTAAGAAAACAGTTGCCCGTACCAGAGAAACCAATGAAGACTTCTTTGCGGCACTCTTGGAAGTTTGCCGGGAAGACAACTTACGGTTGAGCCGGTATTTTGGCCGATCACGGGATTCAAACGAAGATATTGTCAGCGAGTTGAAAGAGGAAGCAGAAGATGCCATAAACCGGACGCTATCAGTTCTGGATAAACGCATCGATCAATTCGGTGTTTCGGAGCCTTCAATTACCAAACAGGGCGATCGGAGAATTGTTATCGAATTGGCAGGTATTCAAGACGTCGAGCGGGCCAAGAATCTCATCGGAACCACCGCCCAGCTTAAGTTTCAATTGGAGACGGAAGCAGATATCGTCAGCGCTGTTTTAAGTCAAATCAATCGTGCTATGAAACGGCAAATGGCTGGCGGGGGTCAGGAGGAAGCTGAAGGCGACTCAATACCGGTACAACAAAAAGTTAGACAAGATACCGAACGCAGGATTGATGATTTGTTCGGCGCGGCCGGCGCTTCAATCGTGGATGAATCGTCGGACACTGAGAATTCAGGCGGCGACTCTACCGTTGTCGTTGATGAAAGGATTTTTCAAGATCGGCCTTTTGACGCGCTGTTGGCAAACATCGGCGGAGATATCGGTGTGCCGGTCAAGAACGTCCGGACCGTGGAACGCATTCTTAACTCACCCGAAGTTCAAAAAGTGATTCCAAAAGACGGCGAATTTCTGTTTAGCGCAAAATCTCTCCAAATCGGTGAGAACAATTTTTACCGGATGTTTATGCTGAAAAAAAACGCCGAAGTCAAAGGCTCAATGATTGAGGATGCCCAGGTGCAGATAGGCAGCCAATTCTCGGCAGGTCAATCTGAAGTCAGCATGGATTTCAATAGTGAAGGCGCGCGGATTTTTGCAAAAGTTACCGGCGCCAATATTGGCAAGCGGCTGGCCATTGTTCTGGATGGAAAGATTGTTTCAATTCCCAATATTGAGAGCAAAATCCCCAATGGCCGGGCTCGAATTACCGGGATGGCCAATATCGAGGAGGCGAATGATTTAGCGATCGTCCTGCGCGCAGGAGCTTTACCTGCCCCAATTGAAGTCATCGAAGAGCGCACCGTTGGCCCATCGCTTGGTCAAGACTCGATTACGAGCGGCACCACTTCTGCGCTTGTTGGTTTTACTATCGTTATCATTTTCATGGCGATTTATTACCGTCTGTCCGGTTTAGTCGCAGATTTCGCATTGTTAATGAACCTGACTGTTATTATGGCGGTCTTGGCTGGTTTTCATGCCACCTTAACTTTACCCGGAGTTGCAGGCATTATTTTAACTATTGGTATAGCCGTGGATGCAAACGTGCTGATTTTTGAAAGAATCCGTGAAGAGCTCAGGAGCGGCAAAACCATCCGCGCGGCCATTGACAATGGTTATGCACGTGCGTTTAAAACAATTATAGATGCGAATCTTACAACCCTGCTAACCGCTTTGGTTTTATATCAATTCGGAACCGGGCCAATTCGAGGATTTGCTTTAACTTTGTCCATCGGAATTTTAGTCAGTATGTTCACAGCGATTGTGGTTACGCGAGTTATATTTGATTATTTTACAAACAAGTTTAGTCTGTCAAAACTCAGTATTTAACTCTCAGGAGATAGCATGCAGTTTTTGGTAAATTCGAATTTTAATTTTATCGGCAAAAGAAAAATAGCCCGGATTTTTTCCATTGCATTAATATTGATAGGAGTGGGCTCATTAATTATTCAAGGCGGACCTAAGCTCGGTATTGATTTCACCGGCGGAACTTCTTTAAGGCTGCGATTTGAAAAAGGCGTTCCAATTGGAGATGTGAGATCGGCGATTGCCAGCCTTGGCATAGGCAACGCCGAAATAAAAAACTTCGGAGATTCTGCGGATATCCTCATCCGGGTTCAGGAGCAGGAAACTTCCGGAGCAGGGATAACCGATGCAATTAAGGCCGAGTTATCCAAAGTCTTCCCGGACAATCCATACGTCGAGCGCTCAAAAGACAGCGTTGGGCCCAAAATCGGTGCAGAGCTAAGAACCAAAACCATTACATCGATTCTTATTGCCTTAGTGGGCATGCTAATTTACATCACCTGGCGTTTTGAGTTTAAATTTGCAGTGGGAGCGATTGTTGCACTATTCCATGATGTGATCATAACCCTTGGTGTTTTTTCAATTTTGCAGTTGGAAATATCACTACCGATTATTGCGGCTTTCTTAACCATCGTTGGATATTCGCTTAATGACACTATTGTAGTTTTTGATAGAATTCGAGAGAATTTGAAAGTATTGAGAAGAGAAACTTATGAATCGATTGTGAACACGAGCCTGAACCAGTCCCTGACCCGTACGATTATAACATCTCTAACGACTTTAATTGTGGTTTTAATCCTGTACTTTTTTGGCGGCAGTGTGATTCACAATTTTGCTTTTGCTCTCATCATAGGCGTGATAATCGGAACGTACAGCTCAATTTTTGTGGCCAGCCCCATTGTGATTGATTGGGAATTGAGAAGTCAAGAAAAGAAAAGTAAGGCTCTGGGTAAATTGGGTAGACCCATACCGAAAAGAGCTTAATTGATTTAATCGTCCTCAACATCGAGGGAGGAAGTTTTATGAAAATGACCGAGTCAGAATCCGCTGGCGTTGTTATTTTAGAGTTGTCCGGAAAAATAATGGGCGGCCCGGACGCCACTTTGTTGAACGACAAGCTGCATGAATTAATCGAAGCGGGCAAGACCAAAATTGTCGCCAATCTTAAAGGCGTAAATTGGATGAACAGCTCCGGCCTTGGCATTCTCATCGGCGGCTTGACTACCATGCGCAACAGCGGCGGCGACCTGAAACTTGCCGACATAACCGACCGGATTCAAAGCCTGCTGATGATTACGAAACTGCTAACTGTTTTTGAGACCTTTGACACAATCGATCAGGCCATAGAAAGCTTTAGCTGATTCTTATATAAAAACTTTTAGAAAACTTTTAAACTCCGGCAAACTTTGTCGGAGTTTTTTGTGTCTCCCCGGCTGTGTCATGCCGAGCGCCTTCGTAAAGATTTCACACGCGGAGCCTGCCTTGGCGCAGACGACAGGTTCAAAATGACTAATAAATAGGAAAACCATGTCCGTCAAAATCATCGTTGGCGCCCAATGGGGTGACGAGGGCAAAGGGAAAATTGTTGATTTGCTAAGCGAGCAGGTGGATATTGTGGCGCGATACCAGGGCGGAGCCAACGCCGGGCACACCATCGTTATTGATGGCGAGCAATATATTCTGCATCTCGTGCCCTCCGGTATTTTACACGAAAATACCGTGTGTGTCATCGGAAACGGTGTGGTTATCGACCCCCTCGCTTTGTTGGAGGAAATTGAGTTTTTAAAATCAAAAGGCATCTCGGTGGACGGCCGTTTGTGGATCAGTCACCGCGCACATTTGATTATGCCTTATCATAAACTCTTAGACCAGGCGAAAGAATCGAAAGACGCTGAGCGCAAAATCGGTACGACGGGCCGCGGCATCGGCCCCGCTTACGTCGATAAAGTCAATCGCATGGGAATCAGAATCGTCGATTTGCTGGACAGAGATACCTTGAAAAATAAACTGCGCACAAATATCAAAGAGAAGAACGAAATCCTGAAAAAAATTTATGAAGAAAAAGAGATAGACGTGGATGAAATTATCAATGAATATCTGGAGTTTGATAAGAAGATCGATCCCTACATCAAAGACGTCTCGACTTTTCTCAACGAGTCTCTCAAAGACGGCAAACAAATTTTGCTGGAAGGCGCGCAGGGTACTTTGCTCGATATCGATTTTGGCACCTACCCTTATGTCACCTCATCCAATCCTACCAGCGGCGGAGCCTGTGCAGGCGTCGGCATCGGCCCAACAAAAATAGAAAGTGTTTTAGGGGTCATTAAGGCCTACACAACCCGGGTCGGAATGGGGCCCTTCCCGACTGAGATCGGTGATGAAGAAGATTTTGACTTACGTGATTTAGGCGGCGAGTATGGCGCCACGACCGGTCGCCCTCGACGCTGTGGCTGGTTTGACGCGGTGATTGCGAACTTCGCGGTTCAGGTCAATGGCCTCGACTCTTTTGCCTTAACCAAACTCGATGTCCTGGACTCTCTGGAAGAAATTAAAATTTGTGTGGCTTACAAATACGAGGGGAAAACCATCACGACTTTTCCCAGTGAAATGCGCATTCTGGAAAACTGTGAGCCGGTTTATGAAAGCTTCCCCGGCTGGCAGCAGCCGACCTCCGAAATCCGTTCCTACCAGGATTTACCCGCCAACGCTAAATCCTACCTCGAAGCAATTCGGAATCTAACTCAAACGGGTATTTCGATTATTTCGGTAGGCTCGGGGAGAGAACAAACGATTTTGATGGATTAATTTCTTCCCCCTTGAGAGCTTCTCAAAAAAGACATGATTACTCTATTTATTTATGTTCTACAACTACATTGACTCTCTGAAAGGACAATCCACTAATTGAAAATTTTACAATACTTTATTGAAACTGTAAGATTAGATCTCCTCTATATTGTTTATTTTCTTGATAGTTCAATGGCTCAACAGTTCCTGAGAATGTTTTAATACCGAAAGTAGTCATGGGGGAACAATAA
>JADFPY010000089.1 GCA_022562085.1 candidate division KSB1 bacterium
AAGAATGGGCGGCAAAAAATGCCTGACTAACTAAAAAAAGAACAATTTATATCCAACGGCTCACAGGAGGGACTCGAACCCCCAACTTCTGGCTCCGGAGGCCAACGCTCTAGCCAGTTCGCACCAAGAAGTAAGAGGTGAAAATAAATTCATGTAAGCCAGGTGGCAAATAGGTGGCAATCGATGGTGCGAACCATTATGAAAAAACAGGAACAGCTATAAACAAAACAAGCACTTACAGCTTTCCTCCTTCCAGGAGACCGAGTGCTTGTTTTTACTGAAGTTGTGTTACTAAACTAAGGTTTTCAAGACCGCCGCCTTACCAATTAGGGCGAGCCCTCCGGCATCGAAAAAAAGCTTTGGCATAGACTAAACTTTCGGTTATAAGTCAACTGCTTTTTGGGTCGGCAAAAATGAAGCAGATTGACTCATAGCTGACATTTCACTTCTGCCATTTCGCGTTTCACGTTATTCATACCGCAACGCCTCCACCGGATTGGCCAGCGCTGCTCTGGCGGCTTGAAAGGTCACCGTTAGAATTGAAATCACCAGCGCAACTCCGCCAGCCAACAGGAAAATATCCCAGGTAATCACTGTCTTGTAGGCAAAGTTTTCTAACCAATCTTTCATAAAATAAAAAGCCACCGGCCAGGCGATCAGGTTAGCAACGACTACCCAGCGGGTAAATTCTCTGGAAAGCATAAAAAGCAGGTTTGGGACCGAGGCTCCCAAAACTTTGCGAATGCCAATTTCCTTCGTCCTTTTTTCGGCAGTAAAAGAAGCCAGGCCAAACAGACCGAGACAGGCTATAAAAACCGCCAGACCCGCAAAGAGCAAAAACAATGTTCCCATCCGCTGCTCGGCCTGATATTGGGCTTCGAAATTTTCGTCCAGGAATGAATACTCAAACGGCGATGCCGGCGCTAAAGCCTGCCAGTCGTTTTTGATTTTGTTCAATGTGGTTTCCAGATTATCCGCCTGTAAACGAACAGCAACATACGAGTTTGATATCGTATACGAATTTGATGAATGATGAAACAAAGCGAACGGAAAAATCGGTTGCTGCAAAGTTAAAAAGTTGAAGTCTTTGATCACGCCAACGATTTCATATTCACCACTACTTGGATAAAAAATTCTTTTGCCGATTGGATTATCGAGCCCGAATTGTTCGACCGCACGTTCATTTAGAATGACATTTTGCGATTCATTAAACTCCTTTGAAAAGCTACGGCCCTCTACCACCTCAATGTCCAGAGTGGCCAAAAAGTTGTCATCGGTGATATAGGAAGTGAGTTCGAATTGCTCTTTGCCCTCACGAGTAAGCTTGTAGTAATCCTGAAATCTTCCGTAAGGAGGCAAACCAGTTGATAGGGTGGCATTTATCACTTCAGGGTTGGTTTTAATCTTATCTCGAAAAGTCTCGGCATGGGTGCCCAGCCGCTGATTTTCATTGGAAATAACCAACACACCTTCCTTGGTGAACCCGGTGTCGGCTTCACGCATGAACTGCATTTGTTTATGAACAACGAATGTGCAGATAATCAGCCCGATGGAAATAGCAAATTGGAACACCACCAGGGTATTTCTTAATCCCTGGCTTTTTGTGCCTGCGGCGAGTTTACCCTTTAAGACCTGCACCGGTTGAAACTTTGACAAATACAAGGCTGGATAGCTGCCAGCTATGACACCCACAAAAAGCGTCAACAGAATCAGGAATGGCAGCAGCCACACCGGTTGCAGTAAATTCAGGTCCAGCATTTTCCCTGAAATTTGGTTGAATCCGTTTAACAATAATTCAGTAAGGCCCAATGCAATGAGCATTGCCAGAAAACTGAAGATGACCGATTCTGTCAGGAACTGTCCGATGAGATTCTTTTTTACTGACCCTAAAACTTTTCGTATACCAACTTCTGTTGCCCGATTGGCTGACCGGGCTGTAGCCAGATTGATAAAGTTTATACAAGCAATAAAAAGGATGAAAACAGCAACAACCGCAAACATTGAAACATAGGTTTTGTTACCGACCGAACCTAACCTGTTGCCAATATCAGTTGAACCCAAATGAATATCTGTAAGGGGTTGGAAAACGAAATTCCAGCGTCCACCACCCTCGATTAACTCATCATAAGAAAACCCAACCCGGGTAAAGGCTGCCGGGGCATGCTTCGCCACGATGTCTGTAATCTTCGCTTCGAGTTCGGGGAGGACAGCCCGGTCATCAATGATGACGTAAGTGGCGACTTGCATCCAAATCCAGCTCCAATCAAAAAATGCGACTTGCGGGTGGGAGGAGATCGAAGTCAGGAAATCAAAACGGAAATGCGAATTCCTTGGAATGTTCTCGACAACGCCCGTCACCTTAAAAGTTTCGCTATAAGTTCCCCAAAACTTTTTGTTGTCATGACCGATGGTCAGTATTTCACCCATGGCCGATTCATCGCCGAAATATTTAAGAGCTGTCTCTTTAGTTAAAATCACGCTGTTCGGTTTGTCCAGCGCTGTTTCAGGATTGCCTTCAATTAAGGTGAAACTAAAGAAATCGAAGAAGTCAGTGTCGGCGGCCACAATATTTTGCTCGTTAAAAAATTTATCCTCATACCTCACAATCATATCCGAAACCGGGTATAGCCGAATTGCAGCTTTTACTTCCGGAAGCTCGCGCTTAAGTGCTGCCGCAAGTGGCGGAGGCGTACCCGGGCCAACGCCTTCACTGGTATTATTCTTGTAATCCCAGTTCATGCGGTAGATTGAATTCGCCTGTTGGTGAAAACGGTCATAACTGAACTCATCTGCAACATACAGAAAAATCAAAAGGCAGCTCGTCATACCAATTGCCAGGCCAAAAGTATTGATGAGCGAATAGCTTTTCTGTTTAAGCACGTTTCTTAACGCAATTTTGAGATAACTTTTAAACATGATTACTCCTTTACGTGAAACGTGAAAAGTGAGAAGTGAAACGAGTCTTCGCAGGCCCAAAATGTTTCACTTCGCCGTCTTAGTTACTCACACCGCAATGCCTCAACCGGATTCGCAAGTACTGCTTTCAACGATTGGTAAAATACAGTAAAGTATTTTACTATGACGACAAAAATCAACTACTTGCGCTTTCCGATGTCTTAATCAGACGATTCAGGACAAAAATTGCAAGTCCAAACGCCATGAGGAAGGGACCTTCCCAAACCTTCCACAAAAACGGTAAGCCCTCCGACCAATCGATCACAAGAAGCGCTGCTCCAAACAAGGTTATCGCCGCACCCAGATAGCGCAAGACCAGACGATGTCGCTCAAGATCGAAAGAAACAGTCCAGAACAAGCCGCCCAAGATTGCATATAGAGCCGAGGTAGATCTCGCAAGGTATCCAACCACGGGTTTATCGGGAAGCTGACCCATACCTAGCAACGAATGTATCGAGTCCAGCCATGAACAGGGCGCGACGACAAAAACTAATGCGAACAAAGAAGTAGTCCCAAGAAACCGCAGGAGAAGTTTTAGGATTTTTTCTGAATTCGTTGTTGAGCCCAGATCTGACATTTTCAAGATTCCTTTCGTGTGTGTTTGAGAAGATTACTAAGAGCAATTTTAAGGTAACTTTTGAAGTGGATGGCTTCGGCGTACTGTTCGGATCGCAAATGCACATTTTCATGGAAATTGTCACGGTTGTAGTAAAAATCCCCATAGACAAAAGCGAAAATGCAGCACCCTATCGCGA
Organism: candidate division KSB1 bacterium; assembly: GCA_022562085.1. Lineage (NCBI taxonomy): Bacteria > Pseudomonadati > Candidatus Zhuqueibacterota bacterium. Next base: position 3,711 of record JADFPY010000089.1, read on the forward strand.
GAGATAAACCGGTGATATTGATCAGGGAAGGCAATTTGTTTTCACGCAAGTTACGATAAGCCATTTTTAGGTAGTTTTTTGAACATGCTTTCTCTCCGTCAAAAATCAAACATGAGAGGTGAAAACCGATAATTGGAGGTCGTAATCGATCTCACACCTTCTGTTATTCATACCGCAATGCCTTCACCGGATTTGTTAATGCAGCTCTGATCGACTGGTAGCTTACAGTCAGCAAGGCAATGATAAGAGCTAAAATGCCAGCGAGAAGGAAGAGGTTGAAATCCGCACTGATCCGATAGGCAAAATTATCAAGCCAGCGTTCCATTACTAAAAATGCAATAGGTACAGCCAACAGAAAGGCAACGCCCACTAGCTTGGTGAATTCCTTGGAGAGCAAGAGCACAACATTGCTAATAGATGCACCAAGCACCTTGCGAATTCCAATTTCCTTTGTGCGCTGTTCTGCAGTGAATGAAGCCAAACCAAATAGACCCATACATGCGATCAGGATCGCAAGTATGGCAAAATAGCTGAATATTTTGCCAAAACGCTGATCGTCCCGGTGTAAAAGATCCAGGCTTTCATCGATGAAGAAGTATTCGTAGGCATCGTTAGGTGTAAACTTTTTCCACGTCTTTTCTATGAATCTTAATGTGTTCTGCAGATCTTCAAGTCCAATCCTGATGGAAATAAAGGTTTGCCATGAGAAATCACCGGGGATTGTATGAAGTACCAACGGTCTGATCCTTTCATGTAGAGATGCCATGTGAAAGTCCTTTATGACTCCTACCACCCTACCATTCTTATCTCCACTCCATAGTAATCTCTTGCCAAGCGCTTGTTCAGGTGTCCAACCAAATTCTTTTGCAGCCGTTTCGTTAATCATAAATTCCTGATTCGCTATACCAGGTGAAGACGAGAGATTACTTCCGGTAGCTAGCTCAATCTTATATGTATCGAGGAAATATTCATCCGTAATGTAGCTTTGTACACGAAAAGGCTGTACAAACCCTTGCGGGACAACAATGCGACCATCGCTGTTTTTCAGGTTTACGGGCACGCGCTGGGAAATCGAGACATTCATAATATTTGGGTGTCGAAGCATTGCGGCGATGAGTACGTCATCATTTTTGCCATATGGCACGACAACAACTTGTTCCTTTCCAAAACCGAGATTTTTGTTCTGGACATAGTCAAGCTGATTGTAAATCATTAAAGTCCCGCTTATTAGCACGATAGAGACAACAAACTGGAAAACGATTAAACCTTTTCTGAGCCGGTTTCCGGAAGTAGTTGAAACAAACCGACCCTTTAACGCGGCAATCGGCTGAAGGCGAGACAGAAAGAGAGCCGGATAACACCCCGCCAGCAATCCAACTACTGGCACTGTGGCTGCCAGACATAAAAGGACGAACCAATCCTGGAAATAGTCGATGACGAGATCCAGGTTGAAAGTGGTGTTAAATACCGGAAGCAGAACTTCAATCAACATAATGGCCAGGGCCAGAGCAAGGCAGCTCAGAAATAATGCTTCACCGACAAATTGTTTGATCAGTTGTATTCGATATGCTCCCAAAACCTTTCTCACCGCGACTTCTTTAGCTCTTGCAAGAGACCGCGCCGTCGCTAAGTTCATAAAGTTAACGCAGGCTATGAGTAGAATAAAAAAACCAATAGCAGAAAACAGATAGATATACGCCAAATTGCCCGGAGCCTTGAAGCTACCGGGATAGTTTGAGAATAAGTGTAATGACTCCAGCGGTTCCAGGTGCAACTCCTCCGTCGTATTTTCTAACTTAAGATACCGATCAGCAAAGCCAGGTAGCTTGCTCTCCAGCTTTTCAGGAGGATAATTCTGAGGAAGAAACACATATGTCCATATGGGCTTGGATGAACCCCAGTTTGTTCGTTCAGTTTCAACACCAACTAATGAGGCAAGGAATTCGAATTCGAAGTGGGTATTACGTGGCAGATCGCGCATCACACCAGTAACCACAAGATCGAGTTCCCCGGCCGGGTAGCCTCTAAAGTTGATCACTTTGCCCATCGGCTGTTCGACCCCGAAATATTTTTCAGCCATGGCTTCTGAGATTACGATGGTGTTTGGCGACTCAAGCGCAGTATGTGGATTCCCGTTTATCAATGGAAATGAGAAGACATCAAAAACGGCAGGATCAGTAAAATATAGTTTATGATCTTCTCGGAAATGCTTTTCTTGGTAACTGAGAACGGGATTGAATGCCCGCCAGAACCGAATAACCTCTGTGATTTCAGGAAAATCCGCTTTTAGAGCAGGTCCCATCGGTACTGTTGAGCGAGCGCCTTTTCTCACATTGTCACCACTCTGTGAAATTCGACCCATACGAAAGATCCTGTCTGCATTTTCATGGTCGCGGTCATAACTTAACTCATTGCGAATATAGAATAGAATAAGCAGACAGCAAGCCATACCTATTGCCAGACTAACGATATTGATGAATGTGTACCCTCTATGTCGTAAAAGATTTCTTAAAGCGATTTTTAGGTAGTTTTTAAACATGATTTTCTCCCTCAAATGTCAAACTTGAGATGTGAAATCTAAAATGAAAATCGAAATTCATTTTCCAAATTTCCGCATTACGATTTCCGATGTTTCACCTCTGCCGTCTTACGTTTCACTCACACCGCAACGCATCGACCGGATTCGAAAGAGCCGCTTTGATCGCCTGGAAACCGACGGTTACCCATGCGATTATCAGAGCCAAAAGCCCCGCAGCCACAAAAATCTCCGCACCGATAGTGCTGTGATAGGCAAACTGCTGCAGCCAGGATCTGGCAAAGATATACCCGACCGGCGCAGCCAGCACGAGCGCGATCATGACCAGCCGGGAGAATTCTTTTGTGAGCAGGAACACGATTTGAGGCACGGATGCGCCCAGGACTTTTCTCACCCCAATTTCTTTGGTGCGCTGCTCGGCAGTAAAGGCGGCAAGCCCGAAAAGACCGAGACATGCGATGAATATGGCCAGGCCGGCAGCAATCCCGAACAACTGCCCAAGCCGCTGGTCGGCGGCATAGAAGTTCTCGATCTGCTGATCGAGAAAATGGTACTCGAACGGCGTCACAGAATCGAATCGTTCATGAACCTGCTGCAGATGGTCAAGGGTCTTTGGAATATCGTGGCCGCTGATCCGTGCGGTAAAATAGTCGATACTTTGAATTGCGTTGTGACTATGCCCCAGCACCAGCGGGCCAATCTGTTCATGCAAAGAGCGAAAATGGAAATCTTTAACAATCCCGATGACATGCAGAGCCAAACTTTCTTCTGACACTTGCAGGACAATTTCCTTGTTTAAAATCAGGTCACCGCCAAGCATATCAGCTGCCGTTTCGTTGACAAGCACCGCGGTGGTATCCGTCGTCATACTTTCCAGAAAATTGCGTCCGTGAAGCAGCTCTACTTCAAAGGTGTTCAGAAAGTCCTGATCTACGCCAAAAAAAGTCATCGTCCGCAGATCTTCCTCAGATGCTCCGGCCGGCCGGGCCTCGATTTCAACCAGATTTTTCCATTCGCCGGGAACCCGCGAGGTCACGGAAACACTTCTGATTTCAGGATACCGTAAAAATTCATTCTTGATGGATTGAAAATTACCTCGTGCAGCACCACTGTTGATATCCACGACCAGCAGATGTTCCTGGTTAAATCCAAGCCTTTTCGACTGTACAAAGTTCATCTGATTAAACACAACCAGGGTGGCGATGATCATGATGATCGAAAGCCCAAACTGGACGATCACCAGACCGCGTCTTAAAAAAGATTTTCTTGAACCGGTCTTGAATTCTCCTTTAATGATCCTGGCGATTTCCAGCCGCGAAAGATAAAATGCCGGGTAGCTGCCGGAAATCACACCCACGGTAAATGTGAGCAGGATCAGGGATAGCAGCGATAAACCACTGGTGCCAAAAACTAAAGACAGCTCCTTGCCGGTAAAAGCATTGAACGCGGGAAGCGTATTCTGCACGATCACGAAAGCCAGCAGCAATGCCATGCCCGTGAGCAGCACCGACTCGGTGAGAAACTGTCCGATGAGCTGGCGGCGCTGCGCCCCCACAACCTTTCTCAGGGCCACTTCAGCGGCCCGGTGGAACGAACGTGCTGTTGCCAGATTCATATAGTTTATGCAGGCAATCAGCACGATAAAAATTGCGATGGCACCTAAGATGTAAATGTATGTCAACTCTCCTTTTGCCGAATTTCTGTCTGACTCGATATGTTCGGACTTGAAATGGATATCGCTGAGCGGTTGCAACGCGAGTTGCCTTTCAATCTTGCTGCTCTCGGGCTGGTTTCTTCTCAAGAGAGGAGGGAGCTTGGCCTGAACACCCTGCGCATCGTTTTGCTCGTCCAACAGAATGTAAGTCGCAAACCCCTGAATGTCCCATCGATCCATGAACGGCGCAAAGCGTGGATTCGAAGTAAGGGTCAGAAAAGAGAACATCAGGTCAAATTTCAGATGGCTGTTATGCGGAATATTTACGACGCCGGTTACTTTAAGCTCATGTCCGCGATCCGAAGACAGGGTTTTCCCGATAGGCATTTCGTCTCCGAAATATTTTCGCGCAGTTTCTTCACTGAGGATCACTGCATTCGGCTCATCGAGTGCATGCTCCTTATCGCCGGACACAAATTCGAAGTCGAAGATCTCAAAAAGGCTTTGCTCACCCCCGAGATATTCTTCATAGAATTTCAGGTCACCGTTTTGAACCGTGTGGCGTCCAAGGCTAATAAATCGCGCCGAGTTTATCACTTCCGGAAATTCTGCCTGCATGGCCGGCCCCACCGGCGCCGAAGTGATACCGTAGTGCTGCTCGCCCTGATCCGGGGAAACCTCCGAGTCGATGATACGGTAAATTCTATCGGCTTTGGAGTGAAAGCGATCGAAGTTGAATTCATCATAGATGAAAGAAAGTATCAAAATCGAGCAGGAAATTCCAATGGCCAACCCAAGCAGATTGATCAGAGAATAAGCCCGCTGTTTGCGCAAATTTCGAAATGCGATGGTGAGATAGCTCTTAATCATGATGGCTCCTTGTTTTCGGAAAGTATATTATAATTTGTAATTATTCATAGCGCAACGCCTCCACCGGATTCGCCACCGCCGCTTTGACCGAATGATAACTCACCGTGAAAAATGAGATTACTATAGAGAGCAATCCGGCAAGCATAAAAATTTCAATTCCAAGATCGGTGCGATAAGCAAAATCAGCCAACCATTTGTTGGCGGCAAAATAAGAGATTGGACAGGCCAAAATAAACGCCAGGCCCACCAATCTGGTAAATACTCCTGTGAGTAGCAGAACGATTCCCAGGACAGAAGCGCCTAAGATTTTTCTCACCCCAATTTCTTTTGTACGCTGGGTAACGATAAGGGAGGCGAGGGCGAACAGCCCTAAACATGCGATCATGATAGCTAAAATTGCGAAGGAACTGGTGACCGTACTCAAGCGGTTCTCATTCTCATAGAGTCGATCAAAATTTTCATCAACAAAAAAGAATTCGAAAGCGCGGGAAGGATCCAGGGTCTGCCATTTTTCTTTTATGTAATCGAGGGTCGTGACGCCATTGCCTCCGGTCATTTTTACCGAAAACACCCGGTGCACACCATGGTCGGACGGACGATAAAAGTGCAGGATTGGAGCCATCTCCGAAGCTAATGACTGGAAATGGTAATCTTTGACAACGCCGATAACATTGTAAATCGTCTCGCCAACACGGATTTGGCGGCCTTTCGCCGAATTCCAACCGATGTCCCGCAAAGCTGTCTCATTGATAATCATGGAGTTGTCAGCATCTGTAGCCAATTGCTCGGAAAAATTTCTACCTTCAGCAAATGAAATTCCATAAGTGTCAAAATAATGGGCGTCGACGAAGGAGCGGCGTATCCGTAACCGTTGTGAGTCGTCACGATCGGTTGGATAAGCGAATGTAAACCATCCGGGCCACCTTCCCGGTATGTGGGTAGATGAGGCGACAGATTTAATACCGGAATACTGATGAAGTTCGTTTTTAAACGCCTCCAAACTGACCTGCGCTTGCTCGCGATTCTCGAAATCGGATGGTCTCACAGGTATGGCAATGACATTTTCCCGGTCAAAATTAAGATTGGCGTTTTTCATGTATTGCACCTGATTCCACATGACGCCGGTGCCGATTATAAGAATGATGGCTAAGCAAAATTGTGTCAATACCAAAGAGTAGCGCAATTTAAGGCCGACCGGGCTGGATTTAAGCTGACCTTTCAGGGATTCACTGGGTTGAAAGCGTGAAATAACAAGCGCCGGGTAGAAACCCGAGATCAATCCCACAATCACAGCTAGTGCAAAGAGACCGGAAATGGTGCCGAAGTCGCTCAAATAATTAATCGACAGAGAGAGATCGTAATACGTATTAAAAACCGGCAAAAGCAATTCCAGGAGACCTATCCCTAAAAATAGTGCAAGGATACTCACAACGAGTGACTCATTGAGAAACTGCCCTATAAGCTGACGTCTAAAAGCGCCCAGCACCTTGCGCATGCCGATTTCGCGGGCACGTTCGATCGAACGCGCGGTGGTCAAATTCATGAAATTAATCGAGGCGATAATTAGAATGACAACCGATATTCCCAGAAGAATATAGGCGTAGGTATTCGCATCCGTCATCTCATTATATAAATCCGGGAGATGGGTCAACTTTAAATTCATGCTTGTGTTAAGCTCCTCACCCCAGATTTTTGCCACAAATTGCGGGAATTGGGGCTCAAGTGACTCAGCAGTGCTTCCTTCGGATAATTGAATAAAAGTAAAAAGCCAGGAGCTACCCCAATTTTCTTTATTCTCTTCATAGAACGACGCACTTTCACAGGGCACAAGGATGTCAATTTCGATGGTTGAGTTTTGTGGAATTTCATCCAAAACACCACGAATGATATAATCGGTCTCATAATTGAGTGTTATGGATTTTCCTATCGGGCTGGTTTCGCCGAAATACTTAACCGCGATTTCTTGAGAAATCACGGCGGAATTAATGTCGGCAAAGGTCGTGCTGAGATCCCCTTCTAAAAGAGGGAAAGTAAAGATTTCAAACAGTGCCGGATCGGCGTAAGTGATCTTTTCCTGGAATCTATTGCCTTCGACTTGAACCCAGCTGTTGTTATCGTCCCATATCCGAGCTGCATTCTTGATCGACGGATAATCGTTCCTTAAGGCCTCAGCCATGGGAAGCCAAGTGTCACGGGTAATTTGCGTGCCGGTGGGAGTAATGCGTTCTTTATAAACCAAATAAATGGACTCGGAATTTTCATGAAAGTCATCATAGGTGAGTTCGTTCCGGACAAACAAAAAGATGATGATACTCGCTGCAAAGCCTACGGCTAATCCGAACGTATTAATTGAAAAATTCAGCTTATTTTTGATAAAATTTCGAAGGGCTATTTTAAAGTAGTTTTTGAACATGGTAATCTCCGTCAAAAGTTAAACGTGAGACGTGAAAAAATCATTCACGCCTGGCGGCTTACGTCTCTTACATCATTCATACCTCAATGCTTCGATTGGATTGGCTAAGGCTGCCTTGATCGCCTGGTAACTGACAGTTGCCAGGGCAATTGCTACAGTAACTACTCCCGCAAAAATAAATGTGAAGGCTCCGATATCAATACGATAAGCAAAATTTTGCAGCCAGGAATTCATTGAAATATAAGCAAAGGGCAGGGCCACCACAAAAGCAATGGCAACAAGCCTGGTGAACTCTTTGGAAAGAAGCAGCAAAATCTCCGGTATGGATGCGCCCAGAACTTTGCGTATGCCGATTTCTTTTGTGCGCTGTTCTGCTGTAAAAGACGCAAGTCCGAAAAGACCGAGACAAGCGATTGCGATGGCAAGTCCCGCAAAAACAAAAAAGAGCTGACCAACGCGCTCTTCGGAACGATAGAGCGCATCGAACTCTTGATCGAGGAAAGCAAATTCAAACGGACGATGGGGAGCGATCACCTGCCATTTTTGTTCAATAAAACTTAACGTTTTGCGGAAATCCTGCGAATTAATTTTCACCAACAGGTAATCGTAGTCCCCGGACTTGGGAGAAGTGAACATTGCAAGCGGTTGAATTTGACTATGCAAGGAAGTAAAATGAAAATCTTTTGCTACGCCTACAACCGTTCCCTTGCGCCCGCTTTTTAAGTTAATCCATTTCCCGACAGCTTCTTCAGCCCTCCAACCCAAGCGGTTCATTAACACCTCATTGATGACATAGAAATACCCATGTTCGGGGATATAGGATTCAGGGAAGCCTTTTCCGGCAATTAACTCGAGTCCCAGGGTTTCGATGACATCCGGATCCACAATCATGCCCGCTGACAATGGATACTCATTTTGCTGCAACCCTTCCGCAGCTGCTGAATATCCGGCCTGCTGGTTGCTTGGGTAGCCGTCAGTTGCTGCTGCGCTTAGAATATCAGGGTTTTGCAGAAGTTCTGTTTTAAGGGTTGTGTAACTTTGCTGCAGTACCTGATCCCGAATAGGTAAAACCACGATTTGCTCTTTGTCAAAGCCGAGTTTTTTATTTCTAACATACTCGAGTTGATTCTTCACAACCAGAGTCGCGACAATTAAAACAATTGAAATCACAAATTGGAAGACAACTAATTTATTTCTGAAGGCGAATTTGTGTGTTTTTTCTGAAGGTGTACTCTTCAACGCTAAAATCGGCTGAAACGCTGACAAAAACAGTGCAGGATAACTTCCGGCGAGGACGCTGACAAAAAGCCCGGTCCCCAGAAGAATGATTAAGATGAACGGATTATCAAAATAGGTTATAACAAGTTGTTTCCCGGAAAGAGTGTTAAAAACAGGCAGGAATACCTCGAGTAAAAACACTGCTAGAACAAGTGCCAATAAAGTCGTAAAAATCGATTCCCCGAAAAACTGTCTGCTGAGTTGGCCTCGAAATGCGCCTAAAACTTTTCGCATTCCAACTTCTCGGGCACGACGGGCGGCGCGTGCGGTTGTAAGATTCATGTAATTGATACAGGCAATCAATAAAATTAATATGGCGATAGCAACGAATGCATAAACAGTGGTAATGTTGCCATTCGTTTCTCCGGGTATTGATAAACCTGAATAGAGATGAATCTGTGTGAGCGGTTCAAAGTGAATCTGTAAAGTTTCACCTCTTACATTCAATTGTTCGCCGAGTTCTCTTTGAACGAGAGCTGGAATCTTGCTTTGGATCGCGGATAGAGCATGCCCGTCACGAAGAAGTAAATAAGTCAAAAAGTTAGCTGTGTCCCAAACTTCATTCTTCGCCCAGTTCGCCTCGAGGCTCGAATAGGAAGCAAGGAAATCAAAATGAAAATGGGAATTTTCCGGGATATCTTCTATGATCCCGGTCACTTCAAAATCTCGGGCGTTATCTCGTGTGAGTGTTTTACCTAATGGGTTATCATCGCCAAAATATTTTTGACTAATGGATTTAGTCAATACGATTGTGTTGGGTCGAACCAGCGCAGTTTTTGCCTCACCCAAAATAAATTGCAACGAAAAAACATCGAAAATGGTGGAGTCTGCATAATAAAAGCGTTTTTCCTGAAAAAGTCGATCGCTATGCCCCATAATGACCGGACGCCATGCTGGATAAAGACGCACCGTTTGCTCAACCTCCGGAAATTCGCGTTTTAAAATGGGTCCAACAATGGAAGGCGTTGCGAATTGACGTGATGTTCTTCCTTTATGACTACTTTCTGAAATGACGCGATAAATACGATCCGCGTTTTCATGATAGCGATCGTAACTGAGTTCGTCCTGCACATACAGCAGAATAAGCAGGCAGCAAGTAATGCCAAGCGCCAAGCCCGAAATATTAATAAATGAATAGGCCTTGTATCTTAATAGATTGCGAACAGCAACTTTGAGATAGTTTTCGAACATGGTTTTTCTCCCTGTTTGCGTGAAAAGTCAAACGTGAAATGCAAAGCGGGTCTTTAGCCAGCCCAAAATACATTTCACTTCTGCCATCTCGCCTTTCACTTACCTTCAACAACCATGCCACTATTGTTTTTTAAAGAGTTACCAAGTATTAGAGAAAAGAAGAAAATGCAAAGTGTTCGCTCACTTGACAAAGGTCGTTCGCCAGCGAACACCTTTGACTTGACAATTTCAGGACAATGAACTATCATTATCTAGCGTGATAATAGAATAAGGGACCAGCACAGGATTTGCGAACTCAGATACTATCTGTTGACGCTATTCCTACGGACAAAACAAAATACGGTCAGATATTTGAGATAAAAGGAGTCGTGAAAGGACCGAATGGGGAAACCTTAAAAGTCTACACAATTTGGATGAGGGAGCAGGAATCTAAATCCACTAAGTTTATTACAATGTTCCCCCAAAAGAAGTGA
>JADFPY010000090.1 GCA_022562085.1 candidate division KSB1 bacterium
TCAATTGACTTTTCGGCTGTTTTGCCGTGATTCAAGTCTTTCACTTTAACCGTCATTTTATATTCTCCCGGCTGTAACTTGCTCACATCAAAGCCGGCAGTTTCATAATAAGTATGTTCAAAACCAGTGAAGTCATTCTTAACCGATATCACCTGTTTTTTTCCGCCACCAAACAATTTAAAAGATCCCTTCCGTTGAGTCATGGTGTATTCAATGTTAAATGATGTTTCCCCGGTTTCATCCTTCCTCAAATTATATATTTCAAAATATAGATGAACCTGATCGGATTTATTAAAAATTTTGCTTGGGTTAGGGATAACTTCAAACTTTCCGTTTTTAAACACCGATTCGCGTTCAGCATCAAGAATATTAAAAGCTAATTCCAGATCGCTCATGCCAAAGGCTTTGCGATCAATTACCGGCACCTCGATCTCGAAATTATCTCCTCCCCATTTTTTAGTCGAAGGGCGGTTGGCATAAAATACAGAGTGATAGGTACCGGGTTCCAAATCAAGATAAAACCGGTGAATAAAAATGTTTTCCAGAGTTGACTTAAACGAGACCTCCCTGGAGAATTGAGTAATGTTATTCCAGTCAAGATCATAAATTCCGGCGCCATGTTTAAAAACCAACCCATCCATATTTTGCTCATCATTTAAAAGTTGCTGAATGGACAATCCATAATAAAGCTCAACACGAGTTTTATTGTTATCACCTCGAAAATAGGCGATATAGTATGGCATATCTAATTCTTCGGTACCTTTATCCCAGGTATGAGAATCACTGGACATGGCGTTTTTCACCGTCAGATGGCTTTGATCGGCTATTTGGTTCTGGATACTGCTAATCTCCTGCACTGATGTAGCCAAAGTTAATCGATCAAGTTTGGGATCCCAGCCAACTCGATCCTGAACCATACGTATGTTTGGTAAATTGGCAGCAAGCTTCCAATTGTTCCCGGTGGCAAGATAAGTTTCTTTTAGAAAGTGAAAAATAAATTTCTCCCTATCGTCGCGCTTAAAATAATGCCAGGATTCATTGGAGCCAATAGCGGGTGTGATAGCGACCTGGTTAGGGGCGCCGTGACGAATGTAAATAAGACCTTTATCGTTGAATTCTTCATTTTCAAAGTAAGCCGCCGGAAACTTTAAATGACCGGCCTTGTCCGGGTTAGTTGCCCAGCTGCGGACGCCATCGAACCAAAAGCTTTTTTCGGCTAAAATGAGTCTTCTATAATGCTCCATCGCACGAACATTAATAGGAGAAGCCGGTAACGGGTTACGCCTTTTCCAAAATTTTTGAAAAAAGATTTTTTTATCCTCAACCGTTCCTAAATTTCTATAAAGCGCCATTTCTTGATCAGTAGATATGTATTTTGAATCCTCAAACAGATATTCTGCATCAAAGTGAGTTTCAAGAGAGTTCAATGCTAAATTAAAATAGTCGCTGGCTTTTTTTAATGAATTCTGCTGAAGATTCAGTCGCACAAGGGATAAGTATATCAGGTTTTTATTTACAGAGTGCTGCTCTAATATTTTTTGAAAAATCGATTCAGCCTTTTCAAAATCTTTATTCAGCCGAGACACTTCCCCCTGGAGGTAATCCACCCACATTCCCTGATGCATGTCGGTCCAGCGGATATGGTTGCTGTGTTTCAACAAAAGACGATATGATTTATAAAGTCCTATTTCTGCGCGAACTAAATCCGGCTTGATTTCAACCTGCTTATGACCCCATATAAGAGCATTTTCGAATTTTCCATCCCACCGCTCAACAAGGCCTCGCTGATAAAACACATCCCGGTAAGCAGGTTCTCTATCAATCACCAGAGAAAAGAAATCTCTCGACTTGTTGAAATCCATTTTTTTTAATTGAAAGGATTTGGTTTTACCTGTCTCGCGATAAGCAATACCCAGATAATAGTTCGCCTCAGAGTCAAAAGGTTGTACTTCCAATACTTTACCATACCAGTCTTTGATTTTGCCCCACTCTTGTTTTAGGAATGCAGTTTGCCCCAAACCAAGCATTGCTTCCACAGATTTTCTGTCAAAAACGAGCGCCTGACGGTATACAATTTCAGCTTCCTTATACTCACCCTCGATTTTCAAGCTATTTGCTTTTTGAAGAAGAAGGTTTGGGTCGTGCGGTTTAGTCTGAGAATAAAGTGGAAGAAAAAGGACTAGACACAATACAGAAATTAGCATCGGTCTGATAAATGAATTTTTATTATCAATTTGCATATAATTACTGAATCGTTTTGACTTCGACAAAAAATCCGCCCTGACTTAATGAAATAAAATCTAACCCTGATTTAACATAATAATTCTAAAATACCATAGGCTGCAGGTTAATTAATTTAATCGTACCAAAATTAGGATTTAAAAGAAATGATTTCCAAGCCGCGCTAAAATTACCACAGACTCATTTAATTATTCCGAGTTTACTTTGGTCATATGAGAGAAAAAAAGAAAACCCCGGCTCATTGGGCCGGGGTCTCGAGGAATGGATAGGAGGAGGAAGCTATTGAATCATTAAAGTGAGCATAAATCCAACTGCATCGCCGTTTAAGTCCGGGTTTAAATCTGTGAAAAACTCTCCCTGCTCAGTCTCCTGTCTCTGGCTGTAATAATCGAGTTTTTTGAACATGACTTCCGCACCGACCCCAAAATGTTTTGAGAAAAGGAAATCCACGCCGAGTGCGACATTAAGTCCGGCCCCAACAAACGCGATATCTGAATTTTGTTCCTGCAAAGCATAGACACCAAAACCAACTTTACCGTAGGGCTGTAACCTTGACTCAATTTCAAACTTTTGTTGTAAGTTAAGTTCGATTCCGCCAAATTCAGTCAGCAATTCTCCACCATTCACCGGAATGTGTTCGGACCCCAAAAGTGTCAGCCACATGGAAAATCTATTTGTAAAACCGTAGCCCAGGCTCAATGCGCCGCCCTCACCCTCGTTAAGCCCTCTTTCTGCAATCATTTCAAAAGAAGCCGAGCTGATCGCTGCTTTAAGACCTTTATGAGAAAACCGGGATGCCGGACTTTTCTCTTGAGCGTAAACTGAAAAGGATAAAACAAAAACACCCAAAACACCGTTTAAAACAACCTTAATGTAGTTTTTCATTTTCATTCTTGCCTCCCGCTGAATTGTCAAATTACCTAATCGTATGATAGGGTAAAATAAATTACACTTATGTAATCCATTGCTTGGTTGCCTTTGAGAAAGACAAATCGTGTGCCACAAAATTAATGTTGTAATTTAAAGGCTTACCCCTTATTGGGATTTTCCGAATATGTGAAATAAATCGACATCTGTAGCAAATTAACCACGCAATGATCGGAAGTCAGAAATCTGATTACAAATATGAACCCATGCGTACATCAGGACAATTCGGAGCTTCAACCTGAACGATTCAAATTCTTGTTTATTTAGAAGTTAGGTTTTTTGGCATAACTTTTGAGAACAATCATACCGAATTTAATTCACAAATTGGCTCAGACACTTCGATTTATTAACAACTTCGTTTGCCAGCATTACTCACTTTCTTAATCTTGAAAGCCTGGACTAATGACAAAAGATTACAGATTAGCGGATAATTTCAAAACCGAATCCACTCGGAATAGGAGCAGAGGTAAACTCGCTCAAAATTTGGTTGAGCATGTTGTTTTACGCATTGACGATGTTAATACAAATGAAATTGAAGAACTCAGCACGCTCATTTATGCCCTCAAAAGCTCGCAATATAATGATAACGTTGTTAAAAATGGAACCGGCAAACAGGATTTTGTCGTAACCGTAAAGCCAGCCCAGTTAGACGAAATAAAACAAGCTTTACATGTAATTTTGCGGATTGTAAAACCGGAGAGAATTGCAATTGATACTTAGTGAGCAATCAAACGAACGCTGTTAGTTTTCAGATTCTTGAGCAAACAACTCAAGAATTCGTGGTGAGAAATATCGACTATCCAATCGATAATTAGAATCCAACTTTTTAACATTATCAAATTCAGTCAAAGCTTCTGCAAGGACTCATTGCTTTCTTCACCAGATAAAAAATATTCTGTGGCATAGGCAGAGCCCAAAAAGGCCTGAATATTAAAATTTGTCTGGTAGACGATCAAGGCTTGGTTTAGCAATTTAATCGATTGTGTGATATTGCCCTCAAAGAAAGAAGTGACTCCTCCCCTGGCTTGCTTTTCCGCAGTATCGATTTTTTGCAGGTATTCAATGGCCTAAAGTCCATTATTTTTACTTTTCCATCATCCAGAACCCGGATGTTTTCCGGTTTAATGTCGCGGATGTACTATACTTTTAGAATGCGAAAAAGAAACTCCGTTACTAATCTGCCGGGCAAAATCAAGTTTTTGACGAAGGCTAAGTTTTTCGTTTTGTTTTGATTTGTTTGAGATCGCTACCCGGCAGGTATTCCATAACGATGTACGGTTTACCTTCGATTTCTCCCAGGTCGTGAACGATGGTAATATTTTCGTGGGAAAGTTTACCGGCCGAGCGGGCTTCACGGTAAAATCGTTCTCTAATTTCTGGCTGGTCAAAAAGCTGCTCCGCTAAGACTTTAATCGCCACTTCTCGTTCCATCAACGGATCAAATGCTTTATAGACAATACCCATCCCGCCCTTGCCAATCTCTTCTACAGTTTCGTATTAGTTATTTTTTTCACTCGGGTTCTATTTTCTCGAGTTTAGTCATTTCTTTACACTCGATTCGAGCTTCTCTTTTCTGAGATTTTTCGCAATGATTGTACCATTAAATAAAGTTACTAATTCTATCTAACTCCATTTTAATATAGTAGCAACTCATTAATTGTCAAGGACTTTATAGGAACGCCAGACTTTATAATTTGGATGGCTCTCTTAAAATTATACTTGACAATTTTGTAAGTTTTTAACATATTTAAGTATAATTTGATGAGTCTCCTAAGAGATGTTTTAAAAATAGATATAGAGGTAGTTCCATGGCTTTTAAAGAAAAACTGAAGGGCGCCTGGAGACGGGTCTCCAATCTCGACGATGAAACCCAATCCATAAGAAGAAAAGTAGATGACAGGATTCCTTACAAAGTGATCTCAAAGAAACTGAAAGAAATTATGGAGCAAAATGTAGATGTGGTCGGAAGAAGAATTCTTATTCCCAATTTTTACACTATCTACTTCAATGAATCGGATAGAAACATGAGATTGGAAGTTGAAGACGTCATGTGCAGTGAGCTGAAAGAAGAGCTCTTTCATGAAATGCGCAAAATCAATCCTGAGCAAAGCAAAGGTGACGTGGTGATCTCGGTTAACACTGACCCCGCCATTGAAAAAGGCCAATTTAAAGTCGTTCACAGAATGAAAAAACCCTCGCCGGAGGAAGAGCGAGCGAGTCTGGATAAGACCGCTTCCGAGATAATGACTCCACCGGATGAGAATGATCTTCAACAAACAATCGTCGAAGCACCCGATTTTAGTGCAGCAGATGAACAGCAAACCATCGTACAAATGCCGGAAAGCTCGGTTTTGTACAAGCTGCTCATCCATACGGACGATGGCACAAACGAACAACTTGTGACCAAAGAAATGGTAACCATCGGTCGCAGCAGCCAGGACGATGTCGTTCTGGAATCTTCCGACTTTTCTATTTCCAGAGCACATGCTACCCTTGAGATGAGAGATGAAATGTATTACTTAACGCCGGCAGGGATCAATGGTACTTTTGTAAATGGCGAAGAATTGGAGCTCAAAAAAGAAGTTCAGGTATTTCCGGAAGATGAAATAAAAATCATGAACTACAAACTGACAATTAAAGCCGGGTAAAAAAATGGGCCTTATAGCAGCCATAGATAGCGCTATTAAAAAAATAATTTTTTCCATTTTTTGGTGGTTAATGGACCCGCTGGAACCGGAACGGCTTTTTAGCCAATTGACCGATCAACTGGAAAGGAATCTTGACCCAAATAACCCTGAAAGACTTCTGGCCCCTGATAACTTTGACGTCATAGTCAATAACAAAGTCTTTATTAAGCATGCCCATTCAATTGCAAAGCTTGAAACCAACATGCAAGACAGATTGCAAAGGTATGTGGCAGACCGGGACTACGCACTTTCACAACCGCTGATAAAGCTGCAAATTATTTCTTCAGCAACCTTGTCCAAGAATAAGATTGAAATCCATGTCCGATTCTCAAGTGAGGAGGAGGACTTTCAGCCGGCCGATGATGGAAAATATGAGCTCAAAATCATCAAAGGTCAGGGACAGGGGACGTCGTGGAAAATCAAACCGGGAAAAACGTATACTATTGGCCGGGTTCCTACTGCTGAGATTTGCCTGCCGTACGATAACATCTCAAAAAAGCAAGCGACGCTTTATTTTATGCCGGATTCTAAAATCACCATAGTTGATGAAGGCAGCGCCAACGGCACATTCATTAATAATGATGAAAATCCTATAAAAGGCAGTCTGGAATTAAAAATTGGGGACCAGATCAAGTTTTGCAAAACCAACCCCGTGGTCATGACCCTCTCTGAGAAATAACGACCATGCTCATTATACTGATCATAACCAAATACCTTATCCTCTTCTCAATCGCGGCTTACCTTGCTCGAATACTTTATGTTACAGTTAAAAATATGCCGGGTCTGTTTTCTTTCGCCCGCCGCAAAGAGCTCTCGGTTGTTTTATGGGTCTTTATTTTCGCTTTCCTGACTTTGCTCGGTTATCAAAGTTACTGGCAGCTTTTCATCGACAACGAATATTTCGCAAAAACAAAAAAACTGCATGATCCGCGACCCTGGATAATTGAGGCCACAACCTTAAAAGGGAAAATTTACGACCGCACTCATGATGATGCGAAACTGCTGGCCGGTTACTCACCCCCTTCAAACGGGCGACTCCCCAGGCGAATTTATCCGCTCGGTGAAGCAACCTCGCACCTGCTTGGCTACTCAGACGTTGAGCGGGGTAAAAGCGGTTTGGAGAAATTTTATTTCGAAAGATTGATGGGGTGGACAGACTTCACTGAGGAAGAAAAACAGAACAAAACCAACAACAAATATTTTCGTCTCAAGCCGGTTGGCAATGATATTGTTCTGACGATTGATTACGAATTACAAAAGACGGCCTACGAGGCCTTCGGTGATAACAAAGGGGCTGTTGTAGCAATCGAGCCGGCAACTGGAGACGTCCTGGTTTTAGTGAGCGCGCCGAGCTTTCATCCCGACTCAGTCTCAGTTGACAAAGCCTGGGTTCGTATTATTAGAGATGAAGAAAATCAGCGACTTTATAACCGGGCGTTAAAAGGACGCTATCCTCCCGGCTCAACAATGAAGCCACTTGTTGCGACAGCTGCTCTTGAAAAAGGAATCGACCCGGTTTGGAACCTGGGACCAGCCGGTTATCGCCCGCCGGGCGTGCGCAGGAAAAGAGTTCACGATCACGAGCGGGTCAGTTACCCCAAAAGAGGACTTGTCTGGCGGGGGCAGGGCAAAATAAATATGACCAAAGCCATGGTCAAGTCGAGTAACCACTATTTTTCAAAACTGGGCGTAACCGTCGGCGATTCCTTAATGCACGAAATCGCCTGGCGCTTTGGTTACAATCAAGCGGTTGAGTGGAATATCTCCCGTCCCGAACTTAAGGGCAAAATTGTTACTTTCCGAAGCTCCTTCCCCCCTACTGAAAATGCCCACGAGCTCGCCTGGTCCTCTATTGGCCAGGAAAAAGTTCTGGCGACTCCATTACAACTGGCCATGACTGCAGCGGCAATTGCCAACAATGGCATTTTGATGAAACCAAAACTTGAGCTGAACGAAGCCCCGGAAGTGTGGCATAAAGTCATGTCCGAAGAGACCTCCAGAAAAGTCAAAAAAATGATGCGGGAAGTTGTTTGGGCGCGGGGCGGAACTGCCTGGAGACTGCGGATGAAAGAAGTCGAAGCAGGCGGTAAAACCGGAACGGCAGAACTCACAAAAATCATTACACATGAAGACGGCACAAAAGAAAAGGTTATTATCAACAACGCGGTTTTTATCTCATTCGCCCCAGTCGAAAATCCGAAAATCGCCATTGCGGTGATCGCCGAAGGAGCTGGTTACGGCGGTTCTGCTGCTGCACCAATTGCAAAGCAAGTCTACTTAAAGGCATATGAATTAGGTTACTTCGATGACGGAACAGAAGCCACCATCTCAGCTAAAAATTAACCCGCTGTTTGGGTTGATCTTCACCATCCTGATAACAGTACTCGGAATGCTTTCCGTTTATGTTGCCGGAAATGCCCGAGGCTACGATCCCAGCCTGGCAGTTTTGGTGCGCAACTCCCTCATGATTTCTGCTTTCCTTGTTGTTTATCTTTTTCTAAAACGCAATTACAAAGGCGACTTCGCAATTCTCATTGTTGTGGCCCTGCTAACCGGAATCGGGTTTATCGTTCAATATAGAATCAGCTCCGCAATTAACATCGATTTCCAGAAAACCCTGATCAGGCAGTATTCCGCAGCGGTCCTTGAAGAAGGCGCACTCACTGATTCAACTCAACAACTTGCAACGTTGGACTCAACCGTGGATAAAGCTTCTGAAGAAAGGAGTTTGCAAGCCATCCAAAAGGAAGCTGAGCAATTTCTTAAACTGGATAAGCTTAAGTTTGGCCAAGTTATGCAGGAATTTCTTAACAGTGTCCCCAGCTGGTCGCGTTTGATTATTTCTTATTCGATTGCTCTCTATTTGATTATCTACATTATCAGAAAATGCTCCGACAACAAATTCATGGATTCACTGGCCCGGCCATTCTTCTGGGTAACGCTCACGGTTTTTCTGCTTTTCATTTTTGTTGCTTTAAGCGAGGTAGGCACACGCGGCAGGTTTGTTTACCAAATGACCCCGTGGGAAGCATTTAAGGTCACAATCATTATTTTTCTGGCGGGATTCTTCGCCAAATACAAAGATGAATTCACCCGAAAAGCACCAAAAATCAAAGGGAAAAGACTTCAAAGAATAATGATACCGTGGGGTCCGTTTTTATTAATTTGGCTCATACCGCAGCTTTTATTCATTCTGCTCAAAGATTTCGGTCAAGTCATCATTTACGGCGGACTGGTTATCATCATGGTTTTTGTGCTCACCCGAAAGTACATCTTTTTGTTTGGTGGAATTGCAATCACCGTTATAACATCCAGGTTAATTCTGCTGCTTGAGGGCATTGCACCCGCGCACGTGATGCAGCGCTTTATCATCTGGTCAAATATCTGGGCTGAACCTCACAATAACGCCTGGTGGGATAGTGTCTATCAAGTTATGAATTCATTCTTTGCTCTAAATGCCGGCGGGTGGACGGGAGCGGGATTGGGGTTGGGGTATCCCACTAATATTCCACTCGTGGTGTCGGATTTTGTTTATGCGGCGATTTCGGAAGAGTTGGGATTCTTCGGGGCGGCTATCATCGTATTTCTTTATTTGGGATTGGTTTTTCTCGGGATTCGCATTGTTCTGGAATCTCATAGTGATTTTGAAAAACTCCTGGCCACCGGTTTTACAACCATGCTTGCAGTACAAGTCTTCGTCAATATTGGCGGCGTGATAAAACTGATTCCGCTCACAGGAATCACTCTACCGTTTATCAGCCGCGGTGGTTTTTCTTTCCTGGTTTCAATGCTTATTGTTGGTTTCTTGATGGGACTTTCGCACAGAAATGGCAAAAGAGCCGTCGAAGCATGAAGTTCTCGATTCAAACTGCCAGCATAACCGACATAGGCCTCAGCTCTAATTATACAGTCAATGAAGACAGTTATCTCATCTTGGAAGCAGACGGTGTTTTTGCTGTCGCCGACGGCGTTGGGGGTGCAAATGCCGGTGATATAGCAAGCCAGACTGCTATAAGCACTATCAGTGAATTAATCCCAAGAGAGAAAAAGAACGAGCAAAGAACTAAAGAAAATTCGGTAGATTTTCTTAAGAAGTTAATAACGGCAGGTAACAAAGCGATTCATGCCTTAGCAAAAGAAAGAGAACAGCAAATTGCTTCGACAATTGTCATCATACTGATCGAAGCAGACCACGCTATTTTAGGGCACATCGGCGATAGTAGAATTTATGTTTACAGAGATAAAAAGCTCATCCAGCTCACGCGCGATCACTCCAAACTGCAAAATCTCATCGATAACAACCTGATAAAACCAGCAGAGGAAAGCGACTTCCAGGACCGGCATATTATTACAAAGGCGCTTGGTATCAAGTCTAACGTTGAACCGGATATTCAGAAAGTAAATCTCAAAAACAAAGACCTCTTCATCCTGTGCACGGATGGAATTTATATCCACAACTCGAACGAAGAAATGCTTGCCAATATTGAGCAGAACAGGGGTAAGCTGCAAAAAATCTGTGATATATTTAAAGAAAACTGTTATGAAAAAGGAGCAACGGATAATTTAACAGCGGTCGTCCTGAAGATTGCAACCCGGGACCTGGATGAACAAGAAACGAAAATTATGAGAGCGCCGGATCATATTTGAGACGATTATTAAAAAGGTAAAATTGAGGTAAACGAAGAGTCATTTCGACCACTTCGGCTTCACTCAGGGCAGGCCCGGGATAAATCTTTTCACGAACATGACAATTCGTTCTCACCTCAACCCCACCACCAACCGACTCCCCGGATAAATTTTCGAACCCCTCACCTGGTTCCACCTCCTTAAATTGCTCACCGTCGTATTGTATTTCCTCGCCAGCCGCCACAACGAATCCCCTCGTCTTGTTCTATGAAAAACAGCCAAATCTTTTCTCTTGTAAATTCTCAATTGCTTGCCTTTCTGAAGGTCATCGACTCGGATCAGCGGATTCCATTTTCTGATTTCATCGGCGGTGACCGAATAATAGCGCGCCAGGACATTTAAAGATAAACCGGTCCGCTCAACTCTGTAGAGAAATCTTAACTGTTTAGGGGGAGGTGTATAAACCGAATCGCTTTCTATCTTCGCATCAGCTAATTCCGTTTCGTCTGCAACCGACTCTTTAATAACCGTCACCGAAGCAATCCGCAGTTTCATCCCTGTCTTTATCCATCTTGAACTGCGCAGATTGTTGTCAGCCTTGATTGCTCTAACCGACGTACCGAACCTCTTAGCGATTTTGCTGAGGGTATCTCCTCTTCTCACACGATAAGTTTCATAGGTAATCTGAATCTGCTCCGGCGGGTTGTCCTTATACTCCTGCATAAAATGCTCTTTAACACCCACCGGCACTTTGATCGAATACTTACCGCTTGGGGCAATTTTAGCGGTCAACGCCGGGTTGAAAGTTTTTATAACATTCGGCGGCACATCTGCCAGCCTGGCGATTTGATCAATGGAAAATGTTGCCTCAATTTCGATTGTTTCATAATCCCAAGGTTTGCTTTTTTCCGGTAATCTCACACCGTATTTCTCCGGATCGGAAAAGATGTGTAAAATCGCGTAGAACTTTGGAACGAAATTATAGGTCTCTCTCGGAATTCTGCGAATCTGCCAATAATTAACGACCTTCTCGCGCTTCATAGCCCGGATCAGTTTTGGGAAACCGCAGTTATAAGCTGCCAGGGCAAGTTCCCAGTCCCCAAACCTAGCGTACAAAAACTGCAAATACTCAGCAGCAACAATCGTGGACTTTTCCGGGTCCCGCCTCTCATCTATCCAGCGGTTGACTTTCAGACCATAATCCATGGCCGTTGCCGGCATAATTTGCCATAACCCGACCGCCCCGGCTCTCGACAAACTGTTTGGTTCGAAAGCGCTTTCTAAAATCGGCAAATAAGCCAAATACTGTGGAAGATTGTACTCTTCAAAAATGGCTTGAATCATGGGCAAATATTTTCCGGACCGTTTGTAACTTTCCAGCAAACCTGCTTTCATATTTGGCCGGGTATAATTTCGAATTTTTGCATTTATGCGATCATTCATGGGTACTTCAAAATCGGCGAATGGGTCTAGTTCCCGCACTTCTTTGGGAGCCTCTTCCTTGAAGAAAAAATCTTTTGGCACCCGATTAATGGCAAGCGAAAGACCGCCACCAACCACCACTCCCAGAATGAAAACGATCGCTCTGTTAAGAAAAAAGCTGCTAAACTTTTTCAACATTGTTTACTCTTCAGTTGTATTTTATATTGTTTGATACAAGGTTACTGGCAGACAAAGGAAAATTTAAACATAATTTATCAGTAAAACAAGTTTAATCACTGATTCCCGAGGAAACCGTGGGCCAAAAAATACGATGACTTTGTTTCCCAATATTGTCTTGACAATTAATTGACATTTTATTATACTTGAAATTATGCTGACTTAATTTGTGAACATTTTTTCGAAATCCAAGAAAATTTGAGATGTCTTTTCGTCTGTTTTTATTCACCTCTAAATAAGCTCGGTACTTCTCCTATGAAAAAAATAGGCAAATTCAAAATTATTGAAGAAATAGGGAAAGGAGGCATGGGAATCGTTTATAAAGCCCTTGACCCCTATATAGATCGAGAAGTTGCTATAAAAGTTATTATAGAGAAAGAATTAGGGCTTCCCGAAGTGAAGGAGCGGTTCTATCGTGAGGCTCGATCGGCCGGCAAATTATCCCACGAAAATATCACTATTGTGCATGAAGTTGGCGAACTAGAGGGCAAACCCTATATTGTAATGGAATACCTGAGGGGTAGTAATCTGAGTGAGCTAATTTCAAAGAAAAAGCCGATAGAACTAAACCAAAAAATTTCGTATGCGATACAGATTTGTAAAGCACTGAAGTTTGCCCACGCCAACAAAATCATTCATCGGGATATTAAGCCTGAGAATATCATGGTTCTTGATAATGGCAAAATAAAAATTATGGACTTTGGCATCGCAAGACCGGAATCAAGTACATTGACCCAGCAAGGTATGATAGTGGGTACTTTGGCATACATGTCACCTGAGCAAATCAAGGGGATTAAGATTGACAAAAGAGCCGATATTTTCTCTTTTGGCGTACTTCTTTATGAGCTTCTTAGTTACAAAAGACCGTTTCAAGGGGACAACACGACCATCATGTATAAAATTGTTCATGAAGAACCGGAGAATATTAATCTGGAGGAAAGCGCCCCCGTTGAAGATCTACAAAAAATCCTATCAAAATGTTTGCAAAAAAAACCGGAAGAAAGATACAGTGACTGTTCCAATATAATTAATGACCTGGAAATTATTCTTAAACATCAACAGCAGGATCAAACAATATCGGGCTTACTCATTGAAGGCCGGGCCTTTTTTGAGGAAAAGAGAATTACCGAAGCAAGGACAAGATTCGACAAAGTGTTAGAAATCGACCCCAATAATGAAGAAGCCAAGTTTTTAAAACAGCAATGTCTCGCTATCGAAGATAAAATCGAAACCATGATTGTTTCGGCTGAGGAAACGGCGCAAAAAAAGAAATTAGACAAATTAATTGTGGACGGCAACGGGTACCTCGAGCAAAACAAATACAACGAGGCATTGAAAAAATTTAATAACGTTCTAAAAATAGACCCTGAACACAAAGAGGCAGTAAATGGCTTAAAAAAAGTTCAAAAAGGACAGGATACAACTCCAGCGAAGGCACCTCGGGAAGGTGCCCCAGGAAAAACGTCAAGTAAAGGGCTTAGATACGCTTTAGCGGCTCTCCTTATTCTGGTAGTAGGTGCAGGTGGTTGGTACTATTTGGACAAGTTAAGCAAAACCTCCAAAGAAGAGCTCGTGGGCCCTGCATCTGCTGCCAGAGAATTGATGCTAAGCAGCAAAAGTGCAGCTGAGGAAGCCAATACCGAAACTTGGGCCGAGGCAACTTTTGGGTTCGCTCTGGATGCCGAACAAAGAGCAGAAAAAGAATTCGAAGAAGAAAACTTTTGGGCAGCAAAAGAAACCTTCACAGAGGCGGGTAATTTATTTCAAAAATCAATTAAGGAAGCGGAAACAAATTCTGAAGCGGCCGCCGCCAGCGCCGATCTCGGAAGTTTAAAAGAGATGGTTGCATCGGTAAGAATAAATATGCTAAAAGAGAAATCTTCGGCAGAGAAGGCCAGGGCGCCGACTACCGCAAAAAAAATATTTAATTCAGCATTAGCCA
>JADFPY010000091.1 GCA_022562085.1 candidate division KSB1 bacterium
TCATTGCAGCTTATGGTGGATAGAAATCACACATGAAAAAAACCGTACTCATTTACGGCGCTTTACTGGCCGTGCTCGTTATTCTCCTCCGGGTTCTGGAATACCGCTTTTTTGTCAGAGATCTGTCGCTCGAAATTTATATAGGAATTATTGCCATTTTATTTACCTCCCTGGGTATTTGGTTTGGATTAAAGCTGATTGATAGGCAGAAGTCAAAAGCGATCTCCCAAAGCGGCTTAGATGATTTTGTAATCAATTCTGAAAAACTAAAGTCACATGGCATCAGTGACAGAGAGTTGGAAGTTTTGCAACTTATAGCCAGTGGCTTATCAAACCAGGAAATCGCCAATAAATTATTTGTGTCCCTGCACACTATAAAAACTCATTCCGCTAATTTATACAGCAAGCTCGATGTAAAACGCCGCACGCAAGCCATCCGCAAAGCACGGGAGATCAGCCACTCTGAATAATTCTTTAAATGGTGTTTGTCGAAAGCCACATCTCGACGTCTTTGCGAGGCGTTCCTTCGACGTTGCTCAGGACAAGCTTTTGCCGAAGCAATCTCAGGCCTGTTTATTGGGGGATTGCTTCGCTCGGAAACGCTCGCAAAGACGATAAACTTGAAACTTTTTTTTGTTCAATTACTCAATAAGCATAAAGAAATATTTTCCCGCCTCATACTTTAGTATGATTTTCACAAAATAGTCCTTTAGTATGATGCATAAAAGGCAGATTTTTCGTTTATTGGACCGTGCACATTATGTGCGATCCTATAAAGCAAATTAAAAGGAGGGTAACATGCGCAGATACGCTTTAATATTCGGATCCATTGCGGGCTTCGTCCTGGTGCTCATGATGTTTTTGACCATGCCGTTTTTTGGTGAAAATGTAGATTACGATACAGCCGAGTGGCTGGGATACATTAGTATGATAGTTGCTCTATCGACAATTTTTATTGGCATTAAATCCTACCGGGATAAAGAGTCGGCGGGTATTATCAGTTTTGGCAAGGCTTTTAAGGTCGGGTTATTTATCACATTGGTCGCGTCCACATTTTATGTCGCCGGCTGGATGCTTTATGTCAATACTTCCGGTACAAATTTTATGGATGACTACTATGAGCACAGTGTCGAGAAAATCAGAAGTAGCGGCGACTCTGAAACTGCAATTCAGGCAAAAATTGCGGATATGGAAAAGTGGCGGGAATTGTACAAGAACCCCTTAATCCAGATTGGCGTTACGTTTATCGAAATATTTCCCGTGGGTTTGTTGATTACAATCATTAGCGCTACCATCTTGAAAAAGAAGCAAGAAAAAACCGCATAACTACGAAGATACGAGGAGCACAACGATAGGATTCAATACTATATTATCTTCTGGGATCTACTGTGCCTTTGTGTTAAAAAAAAGTCCAGCTATTGAACAAGGTTCGTGTCGTATAAATTATCAAACCAAAGGAGTATTTTATGGAATTAGGTGCATTTTCAATAAGCCTTGCAGTAAAAGAACTCGAGAAATCTAAAATCTTTTATGAAAAATTAGGCTTCAAAGTTTTTGCTGGCGACCCATCACAAAATTGGCTCATCATGAAAAATGGTGATCATAGTATCGGCTTATTTCAAGGTATGTTTGAGACCAATATTTTAACTTTCAATCCTGGTTGGGACAAAGACTGTAAAAAACTTGAATCATTTACTGATGTTCGAGAACTCCATAAAAAGTTTAAGTCTGAAGGAATAGAAATCTCAAGTGAGTCGATTACAAATGAAACTGGCCCGTCAAATTTCTCAGTTATTGATCCAGATGGTAATTCAATATTGATAGATCAACATGTTTAAAAGCACTAAAAAGCATTGCAGCGGACAAGCCGCTGAATGCGGCGTTATTTCTGAAAGGAAATGAATGTGGCTTCGTTCTTAGATTCATTGGACCCGGAGGACCGGGTCAATGTTGAAAAATATAGAACTGAGATTCTAAAGATTGACACCAAAGTCAAAGAAAAAGTGTCCAAAATTATGAGTATTGAAAATGCTCTTGTCTATGAACAGGACGGCGTTTTTAAATACGGATTGGCAAAGACAAAGCACCACTATACGTTTCATTCGATGGTCATGTATGGCAACGAAGACATTCTGAAATTTGTTAAACAAAACATGAAGGGCGCAAAAATCCAGAAAGGGTGCGTTAATTTTAAATCGTTTAGCGACTTCCCCATTGACCTGTTCAGGGAGTTGATGGGTCTGTCTGCGGAAAAAGATTTTACGCCGGTCATTGAACATTATCAAAAGAAGAAGAAATGAAAATATTTCGCTGGGCATCAGGCATCATCCTGGATTGATAGCTATAACGCAACAAAGCAAAAGCTGAGTACTTTACACACAGGGGCTAATCCCGGAACTTTATTCGAAAGAAGAATTAATCTAAAGAAAACCTTATTAATATACGGCTCAGATAAAAAAATTTGATTTTTTTTTAACCTTTTTGGGATTTCGACTGTCTAATTATATAGAAGAAAGAGAAATAAAAGAATGACGACAAACAATACTCAAAAATTATCAAAAGAAAAGCTTAGAATCCAGGACTTCAGCTCCTCCTTTGCGCTAAAGGAAAAAATTCGAGCACTGATGACTGAGCGCAAATCAGAACATTGGGACTTGTGCGGTATGAAAAGCGCCGGGGAATATTTGTCGTTGACTTTTTGTAAATGAGTTATATATAGATACGCGACTAAGGTTCGTTATAGAATCTAGGTCGCTTTTTGCCTCCTCCTCAAAGAGGCGGTTGTGTTGGTTGCTTCAGCAGAATCGCCTCTTTTTCTATTATTAGTAGTATTAAATGCTCCATAAGTAAGTGCTGCTATCGGTTCGATTCCCACACGCCCCCGTTCTCTTAAACCAGTATTTTTTAAGTATTTTTTCGTAACTCATTTATATTAATTGTTTTAGTTTGTTCACTAGGAAATTCTCCCTTAAATTCCTCACCACAAAACACACACTTTCTTTTAACAGAATCTACATAAGCATCGCAACCTGATAATATTGTATCTTTATCCATACCCAATGATTGAACATAATCCGAATGAGATACTTTACAATTCTTATGAAGATAAACATCCCGATAAAGCCAAGTTCCAACATAAAGTAATTTCATATTCATTTTGTTAAATACATTGTTCTAGTTTACGTTATTTAACCTATAGAAATAAACTTCGCTTAGGTTTGATACAAAAGCTTGACATCATAACCACGATTCTTATCTTGACTCCAGAACAGGCAATCGGTTTTTGATATTTACAAAGAGGAATACAGACAGTCATCGGCTAATAAGAGCTTTACTTTAGAGGAAGGTAGTCCAGACTATGGTAAGGTTATAGTGGATTACATGATGCGCAGCAGGACTTATTTACTAAAATTCAAATTTTCCGGCTGATCAGTTTTTGGTAAAGGAGAAGATTGTATTAACTATTCAAAATCAACAGTTAATAGATTACTAAGTTGATAATATAACCTTAATCAAATATACCGAGCCTTTGGAAATTTATATTATTTTTTGTGTGCTGAAGTCTCCTGCCAAAAGGTGAACAAGGGAGAAGTTCCCCGAGAGAGCTCAAAAAGTGCTCTAATTTGGAGCCTGAAGTTTCCTTTGGGGGCTGATTTCAAACTTAATGGTTCGAAAACCGTCATACACGCCCCGCTATTTTTTCCAACATTTCCCCACTCTAATAAACCTAACGTTGGTTAGGACTCTCGGTAATGAATCTACTTTGGATTGGCTGATTTAAAATTGCCCCCCGCTGATTTTTACAATACCCGGTTCACGGGAATAATATTTCAGTAGCGCTTGTTTTAAAAAGTTGACATTTCTAAAGTAAAGATTTCAATCATTTTTATTAATCATTATTTAACCTAATTCAGGAGGGCATCATGCCAAAAACAAGAAGTATTCTCGTTGTGCTCATCGTAATGATGGTATCTGTTAGTGCATTGTTTGTGTTTGCACAAGAGAAAAAAGAAAAACCGAAAACCGAGGTAATTGAGGGAACTTTGGTGGACCTGAAGTGTTATGCTGCCGGGGGATTTCTCACTAATGACCATGGCGAAATGGA
Source organism: candidate division KSB1 bacterium (assembly GCA_022562085.1). NCBI lineage: Bacteria > Pseudomonadati > Candidatus Zhuqueibacterota bacterium. The sequence continues at coordinate 4,106 of JADFPY010000091.1, forward strand.
AAACTGTGGCACCATGTGCGCAAAAGGCGGTTTGCCGGTTGCAATCGTTGACAAGGACAAAAATATACACTTTCTGGCAGTCCCGGCCCCGGCGTATGCCGACTGGGTGGGCGAACAAATGCGTTTAACCGGCACACACGGTAAAAACGCACATGCCGCCTTTATACCGGAGAAAATAGAAATGAAAGATGGCGACAAATGGGTGGAAAAGAAGACGGCGAAGACTATGATGTAAGTTTGAGTTGTTAGTTTGCAAAATAAAAGGGAGAGTCAACAGGCTCTCCCTTTTTTATTTGTGCGCCCGGCATGGCGCAATCACTTGGAGGTGTAAGTCCTCTACTGGCCCGACAATGGGAACAGTTAGCCCACGGCAAGAGCCTGCCCCGCACTTGTTGCGGGGGTGTCTATTGCAAGGTGGAATCTGAAGGAAGCTGTAGGCAAAAAGCTGGCTGTAACCTGCCCTGAGCTTGCCGAAGTCAACAGGAACCCCATATGAGGCGTGCATGTTTGGATGAGAGTGCAAATAGACTCAAAGTCCTATATACTTGGTACGGAAGACATGTTCGTAGATGCTGCAAGCATAAGGCTTACCCGGGGAGGTCTGACGTTCAGCCTTTGTGGTCCTATCATCTCGAGGTGATAGGATGGGGCGCCAGAAGACAGCCGAGGGCCTGGTAGGCTTGTTCCTCAGAGCCGAAGGCCTGAACCTGAGTTATGGAACAGGAGGCTTAATTTTCGATGACTATGGAGAAGCAGAAGATGTCCGCTGAGAAGCGGTGTGCCTCTTTAGAGGGTAGAGGGCGGAACTGGTGAGAGTTACAGAGCAGGTGCTTCAAGAGTCACGGCAAATCAAGAGAATTCCAGACAATGAAAAAACTCGTACCACGCAATTTGAACCTCCCTTTGCAGGTTAGTCCTTTTACTTTTCCAACTCCGCCAATTTTCCCACATCACGCCACGAATTTTCATGAGTCCGAAATGCCATTATTCGCTCGCCAGCGCTGATAAGCCGCATATAACTGGTGATGATTGAGAAAACTCCGTCTTCCGTTATCTTTTCAAAGATATCGGCTGAAACAACATGAATTCCACAAAAACCCAAATCTTGAGATTTTCCCTTCGGAGCTCGTGACACAACTTCTTTGTTTACATGTAAGGATTTCCAGCCGCAAAGCAGATTCTCCTCATCGAAGATTAAAAAACGTTTGGTTTCTCTTTCATTGACTGCAAGTGTGGCCAGACACTTATTTTGTAAATGATGTTCGAACATTTTTTCCAAATTGATGTTGCTGAGAATATCTACATTATGAATGATAAACGGCTGACCGTCGTCAAAAAACCAGGCTGCTTTCTTTAGACCGCCCCCGGTATCCAACAAAAGCGTTTCTTCAAAAGAAAACTCGATGCGAATCCCAAAGTTGTTTTTCTCCCGGACAAAGTCTCTGATCTGGTCGGGGAAATGGTGCAGATTAACGATAACTTCTGAGACACCCGCAGCAATCAAACGGTTGATAACTGTTTCCAAAAGAGGCACACCATTGATTTCTACTAAGGCTTTCGGTTTGGTGTTGGTAATCGGTCGGAGACGAGTGCCGAGACCGGCAGCGAAGATCATTGCTTTCATTAATTCAGCCTTTCCAACTCTCGATGTCTGAGGTCAACTTTTACCGAGTACTTTTCACGTAAGTATTTTACCAGCATGTTCGCGCAATAAACAGAGCGGTGTTGCCCTCCGGTGCAGCCAAATGCAACCGACAGGTGACTAAAATTTCGCTCACGGTAATTTTCGATGACGGGAGAAATCAAATCTTTGACGTGGGTCAAAAAACTGTGAACGTCTTCTTCGTTTTCGAGAAACGCAATTACTTCAGAATCGTTTCCGGTTTGCTCTATATATTGTTCCAGCCGTCCTGGATTTGGCAGGGAACGGCAGTCAAAAATAAATCCGCCGCCATGACCGCTCTTATCTTTCGGTAGCCCTTTTTTGTATGAAAAGCTCTGAACTTGAATTGTCATCGGCAGGCTTACATCGCCAAGTTCTCGTAAACGAGTGGAGCGAACCAGCGCTTGTAGCGCGTTCATAAGTGTAGGGATTTTAATTGGCAGGTCCATGGTTCGCAGAATGTACTCCAGGTTTTTTATTGCATAAGGAACGCTTTGCAAAAAGTGCTCTTTGCGCTCATAGAAACCGCGAAAGCCATAAGCTCCCATCGCCTGCATAAGCCGAATGAGGACGTACCCCGGGTAGTATTTCATGAATTCGCTTCGAGTGATTTTGATTTGAGTTGAAACAGCCTCTAAATACTTTTCAAGCAGCTGGGTGCGCACATCGAACGGCAAAAGAGCCTTGGCGTCGAAAAGCAAGGAGGCAATATCATACTGCAAAGCACCCCGGCGACCGCCCTGGTAATCGATAAAATACGGCTGGCCCTCCCGAATCATAATATTTCTTGACTGGAAATCGCGGTATAGAAAGTAATCGTGGTCTGCCTGCATTAGAAATTTGGTTAAGATGTCGAAATCGTCTTCCAGTTTTTGCTCGTTGAATGGCACCTGGGCCAACTTGAGAAAATAGTATTTGAAGTAATTCAAGTCCCAAATCATTGATTGCCGGTCAAAGCTCTGCCGCGGATAGCAGGCTTCATAATTAAGGGATTGGCCTGCTTTGATTTGAAATTCGGGAAGGATTTGCACAACTTTTTCATAAAGTGTTTCTATTTCAGCAGGAAAAGTATTTTCATTGGATCGACTCTTATCCAGCAAATCGAAGAGCGTATCGTCTCCTAAATCCTCTTCCAGGTAAATGTCAGAATCTATATCCTCGGAGTAAATCTCGGGTACGGGCAGTCCGAGATTATGAAAATGGTGCGAGAATTCCAAGAAAGCGATATTCTCAGTCCGGTCCGCATTTTCTACGCCGATGGCAGAATGTTTCTTACCAGTCAAGCGAAACAGTTTACGATCTGAGCCATTTGCTTTGACCGGGTCTGACTGAACGACTGTCTCCTTAAAATGCGCTTCAAATAAGATGGTGAGTTTTTTGGACATGCTGTAATAATATCAAAACAATCGGCTTTTGTCAAGCTTTAATCCATGATTGCCTGATGCGGCGAAGCTGCAAATGTTAAATTAACTGCTTTGTCGTGGTCAAAATTACCCGGTTATTGTCAACAGTCATTAACGCTTGAATGTAGTTGCCAAATGGTGAATTCTTGCTGCTGTCTAAAATAATGCTGAAGTCAAATGACCTGGTAACTTAATGGCTTCCCCCCTCGAGGGGGGACTAAGGGGGGTGTTATTTGACATTTGTTTCGCGTCATTCAGCCATGTCTTGCAAAAAATGCAAAGGTTCAGAAGGTATGCTATCAATACGCTGGCAATGATAAAAATGAACTTGACAGTACACAACTGAACCTAAAAAGCCATACTTGTCGAGTAAAACAAAGCTCATTTGGCAATTTTTATTGGACACAACTGCTTAAATAATAAATGCTTAACCTTTTTTAAAATCGTCGAAATAATTTTTGGCCCGTGCCTTGCATATCGAAGGGCTAAATTCATTTTTAATTAATCACAATCTTAAACACTCAGTAAGGAGGTTACACAAATGAAGAAGTATTTTTCTCTTTTATGGATTTCGGCTCTCTTGGCAATGCTCGCTTTTTCCGCTTGCAGCAACAACGAACAATTAACTTCACCGGGTGAGGAACTTGGGGAGGAAGCATTAAGCTTAGAGAAAGAATTCGGTGGTTACGAATCAAACGATGAGACAACTGCTTTTGGCGACAGCGAAATGGCTGATGAATTTGGAGAAGATGAAGTTGCGGCTGACGCATACGCAACAGATGCCGGTATGTCAGACGTTTTGAATCCTGCTTCCGCTGCAGTTGACGGTATCAAAGTATGTTATGTTAGAATTACCTGGGGGCTGCTCGAAGGCGACTCAACCGCAACTGATGCAATCAACTGGAATGGTTCAGCTCAAGTTAGCAAGGGAACGCTGGTTGTTTTGAGGAAAATCCGTTTTGAAGACAACGATTCTATTGTTCTTCCACGTACGGATCGTCAGTTAGTTGAATTTACCTCTGTCACCAAACCCCACTTTGACGGATTGCTTTTGGCGATTATCGACAACGACTCAACCGATGAAGAAGGGACCTTTACTTTTACCGCGGGCGATTATTCCAAAACATTGACTTTTAGCGAACTGGATTCGCTCGAGTTAATCGAACCTGTTGGTGCGCTTGGTTATGAAGTTTCAATTATTAGCCGCTGCAAAGAAGTTGTTCCTTTTGGCGGTGGTTTCATGGCAGGTCGCTGGGTAAAAACCAGAGAGCACGGCGGTATTTTCAAAGGTCGCTGGATGAGTGGCAATGGCGCACATGCCGGACATTTGAAAGGTATCTGGGGCATTGCTGACAACGGTGAGAAGGTCTTTAAAGGCAAAATCATCGACATGAATGGAAATTTCCGCGCCCTGATGGCGGGTCACTGGGGCTACGATCGTGATAACAACATTGGCGGCTTCAGAGGTCGGATTGTAAGCCGGTCACGAGATACCATTGGCATCGTAAAAGGCCACTTTAAAACAGGACGCGCCGGGTCAAGACGAGGCTTCTTTCAAGGCCGGTTTAAACTTGGAAACGCGGAGGATTCAAGCGGTATTACAGATAGTAATGGCAGTACAAATAGCGGAAACTAAGAAGTTATAAAAGTCCCTCCTCTAATCCTCTTGGTGCGAAACCGTCCGGTCAAATTTTGACCGGACGGTTTTTTTTAGTGTCAAAAAAAGTGTTCAGGTGTTTGCGTGTTCAAGTGTTAGGTTCGGTCATTCAGTTCGTCTTTGCGAGCGCTTCTCAGCGAAGCAATCTTTTGATTAGGCGAAGAGATGAGATTGCTTTGGCAATAAAACGCCTCGCAAAGACCTTTTTAGATAAGAGTGTACAAGGAAAGTACTTAGCCTATAGAGAATCGTAGCGAAAATTCAGTTTGATTTTTGACGCCCAAGATAGCAAGCTAAAGCTTGAACTCCAAACTCGTTGCGGAGGGCGACCCCTTCCCGACTTTCCTTAAATTTTTTTATAATAATGAAGTCGGGAAGAGGCGCACGAAGCCCGAGGAGGACCCCGCAGCTGTCTTTTTTCCATATCCGCCCACAAAAGCGAGGAGGCCGGAGCGGACATAAAAACAGTGTTAGCGTTGACAGTTAATTTGCGGTTTATGATTCGCTCCGAAAGGGTCATGTCTTCGCCTCATGCCATACTTTAACACATTAACACTCAAAACCTTAAACACTTTGTTGATCAATTTTTCGCCAAATTGAAAACGTAGGTTGTAAAATTTAAAATTGTATAGAAACATTTGACATTTTACAGCAATGTGTTACCTTAATGTTTTAGAATTAAATGCCGATTAAGCATAAGCAAATTTAGTTTCATTTTTAAGGGTCACAAAAAATGGAGATGTAGTAACCAATGAGAATCACGATTATTGGTACCGGATATGTTGGTTTAGTTGCCGGCACCTGTTTCGCAGACACGGGCAATGAAGTCATTTGTGTTGACGTGGATAAAACCAAGGTTGACGCCCTGAATAAAGGCGAAGTCCCGATTTATGAACCCGGCCTCAAAGATATGGTGGCCCGGAACATGAAAGAAGACCGCTTGTTTTTTACTATGGACTCTAAATATGCCGTCGAAAAATCCGAATTAATTTTTATCGCGGTTGACACTCCGGCGGATGAAGATGGGTCTGTCGACTTAAAGCACGTCCTGGCTGTTGCGCGAGACATCGGCAAATATATGAACGGATTCAAAGTTGTCGTTGATAAGAGTACCGTGCCGGTTGGGACCGCAGAAAAAGTCACAGCCGAGATTAAAAAACACACAGATCACAATTTTGCGGTCGTTTCTAATCCTGAGTTTTTGAAAGAAGGTGCAGCAATCGATGATTTTTTGCGACCCGATCGAATTGTTATCGGCACCTCAAATGAAGAAGCCGCCGAAATTATGAAAAACCTCTACCGGCCGTTTGTGCGTTCCGGTAAGCCGATTTTGATCATGGACGAACGAAGCGCAGAGTTAACAAAATATGCAGCCAATTCACTTCTGGCGACCAAGATTTCTTTTATCAACGAAATTGCTAACCTGTGCGATGTCCTCCAGGCAGATATTGAAATGGTACGAAAAGGAATCGGAACCGATAGCCGTATTGGCCCGCGATTCATTTACCCGGGGACCGGTTATGGCGGCTCCTGTTTTCCGAAAGATGTCCAGGCTTTAATTAGAACCGCGGCGGACAATGGCCTCGAGTTGAATATCGTGAAATCAGCAGCAGAAGTCAATCAACGCCAAAAAACCAGCTTAATGGGGAAGATAAATTCCTACTTCAAGAATGACCTGCAAGGCAAAACTTTTGCGATGTGGGGATTGGCGTTTAAGCCCAAAACCGACGACATGCGCGAGGCGCCGGCTATTGCGATGATTGAGCACCTCAATGACAAAGGAGCAAAAATCCGCGCACACGATCCCGAGGCTTTGAAAGAAGCCGAAAGAATTTTCGGTGATCGTTTAGATAAAGATTTGTTCCTTCTTGACAAACGCTATGACGCCCTCGAAGGAGCCGACGCTTTAATTATTATGACCGAGTGGAATGCATTCAGAGAACCGGATTTTTATTTAATCAAAGAAACCTTAAATCATCCGGTGATTTTTGACGGCAGGAATTTATATGACCCGGTGCGCATGAAGAAATTGGAAATTGATTACTACGCAATAGGCCGTTCGAGATTGAATGGATTTGCGGGTTAATCAAAGCGAAAACTAGTTTCAGTTAATTTGTTTGATAATTTTTAGACCTGCCAGGTTTCCAAAACCTGGCAGGTCTTTTTTGTTTGGAATTACAAATTTGTGCAATCCCCTTCGATTGTGGTATTTAAACGACACTTGTTGTTCCTTTTCACTTCGTTTAAACTATTTCCTGAAATTGTCGATAACCACTATTATTATAAAAAACAAGGGCTTAGTTCAACTAATAGTCAAACAAAAAGTTTGGCCCAATAGTTGAATATAGCAGGTGTGCAATTCTTTTTTAAGGCATGCCAGTCCTCTAAACAAATTTATTAACACACTTAACACAAGGAGTTTTATCATGAAGCAAAAAAGATTTTCAACCTGGATAGGCACACTTATTCTCAGCTTGCTGCTCATGGCAATGTTTGCTTGTTCAACAGAGAACCCAACCTCAACGGACAATAACGATGATCAAGTAAACAAGATGGTTGAGAGTACCAGTAGCAGCAGTGTCGGGATTTACCAGAATATCTCATCATTTAAGCAAGTCACCAATCTGATTCAAGGTCCGGCTGCGATTGCCGACCTGGATGTGCCGGAAGTAAAAGACCCCAACTCAGCGATGAATTTCGCCAGATCAATCAAGCAAAAAGCTTTTACTTTAGGTGCAAAAGATTTGAAAGTTCTGTCCAAAACCGGACAAATCGCTTTTGGAGATTCGGTTATTTGGGACGTCACCGAACGCAACGAAAAAGAAGGCGTGACTTACCGGGTTAGCCTTATTTATGATAATGTAACAGGCAAAGCCAGGTTGTTTGTTGTCGGTTTTGATTACCTTGAGGGTCACCCCCTTGAATATGATTCAACTGAAATTAAAGTAGATTTGAACTTTACCATCCTGGATGATTCCGACGATGTGCTGTTGTCCCTTGAAAATTTAAAACGCTATAAACCGGGGCAGCTCATTAGTGAAGAGCGCGGAAGTTTTGTACCGGATGCGCACGTACCGGGAACAGAACCGGACGGCGGCATTCTAATGAGCGAAGTCAAATATTCCAACTCCAGCTTCATCAGCAGCACGAAGGCCACGCTGGAATATCATGAAGGTCAAGGCGGCAGTTACATGAGAACCTCTAAATTCTCAGATGGCAGCGAAAGTAGTGAAGAGGCTACTTTTAATGTAGACGGCACTGGAACTTTCAGTGAATCACGCCGAGACGGCACTCAAATTGACGGAACATTTGACAGCGCTGAAGAAGACGGTAAAGGCAGCTTTTCTTTGACCACCACCTTTCCTGAAGGTCATGATCCGGTTTCGGTTCGCGAGTCAGGTGAATTCGATATCAATGCTTCCGATTCAACCATCAGCGGCTCATTTGAAAGAGAAGTCACTCTGCTGAACGGCGACGTGGAAAGAGAAAGCGTGATGGTAAATCAGACCCGCGTTGGCGACGTCCTGACGACCTCTCTCAATGTTGAAAAAGCAGATGGCAGTAATGGGCACATCACAATCACAGAATCCCCGGAAGTTGACCAGGTTTCCGGAGAATGGACAAACACAGACGAAACGTTTCTAGTATTTACCGCGGAGTCATACCCGGACGACAGCGCTCATTTAGACCTAAAAGTCTATGCGAACGAAGTAGCTTTCGAGAATGGCGCTGAGCCAATTGCTTCCGCCGTATTTGATTTTTATCCTGATGGTTCCGGAATGGGTGTTGTGACCGAAGACGGTAAAATCTACGACGTCACCATTCATCCCGACGGTTCAGTAACGATTAAGGAAAGAGGATAAACTTTTCAGAATTGGGTAGGCCGGTGGCATCCGACACTGGCCTACTGCCCATTGAGAATCATTAATGCCGGACGCAGGATGCAAAGCTATTAAAGCAATCCCCTTTCCTGTTTCCGGCATTTTTTTTGATTTATAAAACTACTGCAACGTTTTCTTGGAAGCGTAAAGTAGTAGCAGAACTCGCCAGAGTTCCGGGGCTAATCCGAAGTTCTCGGCCTGGCAAACTACAGACCTAACCACTTTACACTTGCACTTAAAATTGATTTCTGTTAAATTTGTTGAAATTCAAAAATCTTAAATGCGCAATTCACCTCAAAAATTTCTAACCATCCTTTCAAGGTTTCTACCGGTAATCCTCATTCTTGTTTTCCTCTTAACCCAAAATGCTTTCAGCCAGACCTCGCCGGCGATCCGTCAGCTCATTGTCGAAGATATCGAAATTGTCGGCAACAACAAAACCAAACGGGATGTTATCCTCAGACATTTGAATTTCGGCGTGGGCGATCCAATCGACCCGTTTGTGATCGATATAAATAACCAAAGATTGTCGCAAACGAATTTTTTTAAGGCCGTGCAGTTTTATACCCGCCGCGGCTCTGAAAAAGGCAAGCTCGTTGTCATTATCGAAGTCAAAGAGCGCCGCTGGCCCTACTTTCAATTTGAAGGCGGCCACAACGATCTCGACGGTTGGTTTTTTGTCCCGGCAAGCCTGCGGTTTGATAATCTTTTTGGCCGCGGCAGTAAAATGGGTGCGCGTTTTCTTTTTGGCGACAGAACATCCGAGTTTTCAATTTTTTATCACAACAACAGCTTGTTTAGTAACAAAGCGTTCATAGATGTTGAAGTGTTTGGCGCTGACCAAAACTTCGTGCACTATTTTGAGAGTTTCAAAACCACCCAGGATGTTGAATTTAATGGCCTGAGACTCAAATTCGGCGGGAAAAAAGGCTTTTTTAAATATTTTCATGTTGCTTACAGGGGGGAGGTTTACAATCCAGCAAATTTTGTCACGGGCGAGGATGATACAACAATCAACGTTGTCGATTTGCCACAAAGTTCCATTTCCGATGATTTGGGAGAAACGCGGATTAATACACTTTCAATTGGGCTTTCCGCGGATTTTCGAGATAACCTCGCTTATCCAACGAATGGCTTTTGGGGCTCGCTTATTCTTGAAAACGCCAGCGAACGCCCGAAGAGTGATGTAAAGTTCTCAAAAGTCACGGTGGACGCACGTTTTTACAAGGAGATTTTTAACAAGAAAGTTCTGGCTTTCCATTTCAAGGGTGGAAAGGTCGATGAAGACGCGCCTTTCT
>JADFPY010000092.1 GCA_022562085.1 candidate division KSB1 bacterium
TCAAGCAGAGTCCACTCAGACACATCAGTGACGTGAAGTTCAGGCTCTGGTCTTCATTCAGGAATTTGGAAATCTCGAAAAATCGGGCAGGATTTATTTTGATAAAAGGATCAAGAGCTTCTGCGTTCAATTCAAGGATGTCATCGCCGAATTTTTCCTGAAGTTTCTGGTGGATTTGCTCGGGAGTCATACGTTCGCCCTTTCCTGAAGTTTGCGTTTGATCAAACTTTCCTTGCGAATCTTTTCCTGGATTTTGATTATACCATCGATAAGCGCTTCAGGTCTGGGTGGGCAGCCGGTGACATAAACATCAACCGGGACAATCAAATCGACTCCTTTCAGAACGTGGTAGCCGTGCTGCCAGTAAGGTCCGCCGCTGGTGGCGCAGCTCCCCATGGAAAGCACGTACTTGGGTTCCGGCATCTGGTCGTAAAGCCGCTGGATTCGCTCAGCCATTTTAATCGTGACCGTGCCGGCAACAATCATCAAATCCGTTTGCCTCGGACTCGGCCGCATGACGCCTGCGCCAAAACGGTCCAGATCGTAACGGGAAGCCGCAGTAGCCATCATTTCGATAGCACAGCATGCCAACCCGAACGTCATAGGCCACAAAGAAGAGAGTCGCGCCCAGCTGAGCACTTTATCAACAGACGTAATAAAAAGATTGTCACCGTAGTTGCCTTCTTCCAGGAATCGTTGTTCCTCGGTAATAAATGGGGGTTTTTTGACTTTGGCCATCAGGACTCTCCTTCGTTTAATTAACAGTAATGTCTTTCCAAACACATAAACAACAAAATTAAATTTTTCCACTAATCGGAATGTGCCAGACTCTGACTTTGCACATTCCAGATTCTTCGCGCTCAAAACTTTTAACGCATACAAAGAAACGACGACTTCGCGCTCAGAACGACAATTCCGAAATCGAATATACAAAAATTGTATTCTAAATTCAACCTTTATTCGAAGAGCGAAGAATGAAAAGCGAGGAGCGATATTCGAATATTTTGCGCTCGGAGTTTACCCAGAGCCAGTCGAAGGGCTTTTTCGCTACTCGCTCTTCGATTGTTTCAAATATTCCTGAGACACGATATCCCCTTCTTTAGTATATTTGACGTAGCGATCTTGCCTGGGTTCAAGATTAAGCATGGTTTCCATATCCAGGACCATGCCATTTCGGGTTAAATTCGAAATCTCCAGAATACCGGTATCCATGCGAATAGCATCTTCAGGACAGGCCTCGACGCAATAGCCGCAGAAAATGCACAAACCCAGATCGATGTCAAAACTTTTCGGCATTTTTTCAATTTGGGGATCCTCCAGTTTCTCGTCCGCGATGATGTAAATGCAGTTTGCCGGGCAGACTGTTTCACACATCATGCAAGCCACACAGCGCGGTGTGCCGTCCTCCCGTTTTGTGAGACGGTGCATCGTCCGCAAACGGGGGAAAAGCGGACGAAGGAACTCAGGATACTGAATGGTGACCGCTCCCATTGCACTTCTCCTGATTCGCAGAGCCCGCAAAATATGCAAAGTCAAATTCCGAAAGAAGTGCTTCGAAGTCAGCCAGATCCCGGCGATAATTGCCGGTAAATAAAGTTTTTCCCAGAAAGTCAGGGGTTTGTATTTATCGTGGATATTCATGGTTAGAGCAAAAACTCAGTCATTGTTTCCGCGAGGTTTAGATGAGCAATCGTCAATACAGCTATCTTTAACTCCATAAATTACTTTCATTTCATCAACACAATAACCAACCCCGTAATCAAAATATTCACCAGCGCAATCGGTAAAATATATTTCCAGCTCAACCGCATGATCTGGTCGTAGCGAAAACGCGGCAAAGTCCAGCGAATGGTCATCTGCAGCCATAAGAAGAACATGACTTTGAGGGTGAAAGTTCCTACCTGCAGAAGAGCAACGGCCAGATTTCCAAGCTGCCAAGTAGCGCCCCAGGGAAAATGAAATCCGTCAGCCATTAAATACGGCACCTGCCAGCCGCCCAAAAACAGGGTCACGGTGATGGCGGAAACCATCACCGTCTCAACAAAATCAGTGAGCATATACATGCCAAATCCCATGCCACTGTATTCTAAGAAGTAACCGATGATTTCCGACTCCCCTTCCGGCGCGTCAAAAGGCACCCGCTTGGTTACCGCAATTCCGACCGTTAAGAACAAAATAAAGCCAACGGGTTGCAGCAAAATACCCCATTTCGGCAGCCAGCCCCAGAAGGTACCTCCTTGCCAGCGCACGATTTCTTGCAGTTCTACAGTTTGATAGATCATCAAAGAGCCGATGATGGTCACGCCCAAAACAACTTCATAAGAAATCATTTGTGCCGAGGCACGCAATCCTCCGAGCAGGGCAAAATTACTTTTTGAAGCCCACGCACCCAACACCACGCCATAAACCGCCATACCCGCGACCGCAAACAAATAGAGCACGCCGATGTTCAGGGGCGCCAGTTGTAAATTAATCTCTTTTCCGCCAATGATAAGTACATCCCCAAATGGAATGACCGCGAAACCGACCAGAGCAAAAAACACCGATATCGCCGGCGCAATGGTAAAAAGAAATTTCTCGGCTGCCACCGGACGAAAGCTCTCTTTAGTAAACATTTTGACGGCATCCGCGATAGCGTGGAAAAGACCTATAAGACGTAACCCGAAAATGGAAGCACGGTTCGCGCCGATTCGGTCTTGCATCAGCGCGCTTTGCTTGCGCTCCACCCAGGTGAGAAGGCCGCCGAAGTTGAGCACAAAAAGCAAAACAAACGCTAACTTCGCCAGAACAATTCCGATTCCTTCTACCATCAGGCTACCAGCGCTCCCATTTCTTTCTCAGCACTTTCTTCGTGCCCGTCTAAAAGAATGCCATGCTCGCCGATCTTTTCGTAACTCAAACCTTTAAAAGCATCTACCTCTTCGACCAATGCGTTGAAAACGTCCTCTGGCTCAAAGTAGGGCATGGATTTACCCAGCCGCTTGGAAAGATTTCTGAAAATAATCCAGTCCGGTTTAGACTCGCCAAGAGGTTCAACGGCTTTATGAATTCTTTGCACGCGACCAGCAAAATTTGTAAACGTCCCATCTATTTCTACAAACGTCGCACTCGGCAGACAGTAATTGGCCAAATTTGAAGTTAAATTCTGGTTTGTTCCCTGAAAAATGACAAGGTCAACCTTTGACAATGCCGCTTTGACTTCCTCTTTGTTAAATCCTTTCTCCAAATCATGGTGGCAGATATACAAAGCTTTGAGCCGTTTATCCTTTGCCTCAGCAAGCATTTGCGCGACTTCAAGGCCGCTGTTGTCCATCGCCGACACCCCTAACTTCTTCGCACCTTCAGTATTGGGATTTTTATCCGCTTTCATTAAGAAATCATCTTCATAGCCCTTTTCCCGCGCTGCGACTTCAAAGTCGATGTTTTCAAGCTCCAGAGTCTCTTTAAAAAACCTTTTAGCTGCAAACAAATCCTCGTTGGTCATTTGCGGAGACAAAATTACCCCAAACGCCTCGGCTCCGTGTTTGTCGATGGTATCTTTCATTTTATTCGCTATTTCGTCGATTGCATCATTCCATGAAAGTTCCTGCCACCTGCCGCGGGTCTTTTTTTGCGGCGCAACAATTCTGGAATCGTCATCGACGTATGTAAATCCATAACGCCCTTCGTCGCACATCCACCATTGGTTGACCTCGGGATTGTACCTTGGTTTCAGGCGGGAAATACGAATACCGCCGGCTTTGTAGGGCCGTTTGTCATTATGATGCACACTTATATTACAGCCAGTGCTGCAGCCAGGACATACCGATGGGGTCTCGGTTAAATACCAGACCCGTGTTCTAAAGCGAAAATCTTTATCCGTTAAAGCGCCCACCGGACAAATATCGATGGTGTTGCCGGAATATTTATTATCCAATTCCTGACCCGGATAGGGCAGCAACTCAGCATGATCGCCGCGATTGAAAATGCCCAGCTCGAAGGTTTCAGTAATTTCATCACAAAACCGAACACAGCGCGAACAAAGAATACACCGTTCGGAGTCGAGCATGACGTTCGGTCCAATATCGAGGGCTTTCTGCTTCTTAACCTTATCCTCAAACATCTTGCTATCGTAAAGACCGTGCTGCATGTAAAAATTCTGCAGCCAGCACTCCCCTGCTTGATCGCAAACGGGGCAATCCAGCGGATGATTAATCAAAAGAAATTCCAAGACAGCTCTACGGGCCTGCAGCACTTTTTCATTATTCGTATGCACCACCATACCATCGGTCACAGGTGTATAACAAGCCACCTGCAATTTCGGCATTCTCTCGATTTCAACCAGACAAATGCGGCAAACGCCGACAATACTGAGCCCGGGATGGTAGCAGTAGCGTGGAATCTCGATGCCAAGCTGTTCCGCAGCTTGAATAACGGTGGTTCCCTTTTCGACCTCTATTTCTGTGCCGTCTATGGTTATTTTAGGCATAGTTTCCTTCCTAACCTAATGACCTTTAACATCACACTTCCCTTCCCGCACATGATACTCAAATTCCTCCCGAAACTTCTTGACATAACTTTGAATGGGCAGCGCTGCAGCATCTCCCAGCGGACAAATCGTGTTACCGATAATATTGTCCGCGATTTCTACCAGGTTATCAATATCCTCTGGTCTACCGTTGCCATCGAGTATGCGCTTGAGGACTTTCTCGGCCCAGCCGGTTCCTTCGCGGCAAGGCGTACATTGTCCGCACGATTCGTGGTGATAAAAGCGTGTGACCACATAAAGCGCCCTGACCATGCACGTCGATTCATCCATGACAATGATGCCCGCGGAACCGAGCATGGAGTCGATTGCCGCAAGGGAGTCAAAATCCATCTTGACATCGATTTCATCCGGAGTTAGGATGGGCGAAGATGACCCACCGGGCACAACTGCCTTTATTCCGTTGCCATTTTGCAGCCCGCCAGCATGCTTATAAATGATTTCGCGTAAAGGAGTCCCCATTGGTAGTTCGTAAACCCCCGGGTTTTTGACATGACCGCTGATGCTGTAAAGCCGTAGACCGCCATTCCTTTCAGAGCCAAGATTTGCAAACGAGTCTGCACCATTTTTTATTATCGTCGGCACATAGGCGAGGGTTTCCACGTTGTTGACAATGGTCGGAGAGCGAAACACCCCTTCGATTGCTGGAAACGGTGGCTTCATTCTCGGCCACCCCTTTTTACCCTCTAAAGATTCTAAAAGCGCCGTTTCTTCACCGCAAATGTAAGCGCCGGCCCCGCGATGAACGATCAAGTCCAAATCAAATTCAGAACCGAAAATCTGTTTACCGAGATAGCCTTTTTTGTATGCAGCTTCAATCTGTTCTACCAGCCTCTCCGCCTGGCGGACATACTCGCCGCGAATATAAATAAACGCCATATTCGCCCCAATGGCGTAAGAGGCAATCATGATCCCTTCGAAAAGACCGTGGGTGTAGTTATCGATTACATAGCGATCCTTAAATGTACCAGGCTCACTTTCATCAGCATTTATGACTAGATATTTGGGCTTTGGGCTGTTCTTCGGAATAAAGGACCATTTTCTGCCAGCAGGAAAACCAGCGCCGCCTAAACCGCGTAAATTCGCGTTCGAGACTTCCTTGATAATCTCTTCCGGCGTCCACTTTTTGAGGACTTTACGGATGGCTTCGTAGCCACCGTGCTTTTCATAGACATCGATGGTGTGGCTGTCTTCGATATCGAAAAATTTTGAGATGATTTTTTCTGACATGCTTATTTATAATTGATTTTAACACAAAGAGAATAAAGCGACACTGAATCGGAAGATAGTAGTCTCAAAAGTGTTGGCGTGTTTGAGTGTTAGAGCATTCGATTAAATATCCGATTAACACCTGAACACATTAACACATTAACACATTAACACGTTAACACCTCTATGTCCCTCATGCTTTGTGTTTATGAATTTTCTTTTAGTATATCGTCGATTTTCTCTTTCGTCAGGTTGCCGTAATAATCTTCGTTTAACTGCATCATGGGCGCGGTTTCACATGCAGCCAAACATTCGACCGGAGTGAAGGTATACATTAAATCATCACTAGTCTGATCAGAGCTAAGCTTTAACTTTTCCGATAAATAATCAATGATTTTCACACATCCCTTTAAATCGCAGGAAAGTCCCCGGCAAATTTGAAAATGGTACTTTCCGCGCGGTTTGGCAGCGATGAGGGTGTAAAAAGTCATCACCTCGTGCACTTTTACCGGTGGCACATCTAACAATTTGCCCACGTATTCCTCGACTTCCAGAGAGATGTGGCCAAATTCTTTTTCCG
This sequence comes from candidate division KSB1 bacterium, assembly GCA_022562085.1. NCBI lineage: Bacteria > Pseudomonadati > Candidatus Zhuqueibacterota bacterium. Next base: position 6,315 of record JADFPY010000092.1, read on the forward strand.
CCAAATAGAGAACGGGAAGCATGGCCGCCCTTTTCTCAGGATACTTGGCCAGTATCTTGTCGCATTCAGCTTCGGCTGTTTCAGAAAACTTTATCTTCATCGATCCAATTCTCCAGCGATCATGTTGATCGAACCAAACGCCGGAACAATGTCTGCTACCTGTGCGCCTTCAATCATTTTACTAAAGCCGGCGACAAAGGCAAAACAGGGCGGCCGACAGCGAAGCCGGTACGCCTTGTCCGTACCATCGCTGACAATATAAAATCCCAATTCGCCATTTGCTCCTTCGACAGCAAAATAAGTCTCTCCTCGCGGTGGGCGAATACCGTAGCCATCCATAATCAACATAAAGTGATTCATGAGGCCCTCAATACTGCCATAAGTTTTCTCTTTGCTGGGCAAAGTAACCCGTTTATCGGGAGCATAGACTGTATCATGATAAGGCTGGTTGCTTCCCAGGAGGGTTGGGTCGGTAACAGCAATTTGATGCAGCAAATTTTTCGTCTGTCCGAACTTGCCTAAGTCTGCCATTTTTTCTGCAGGAATTTCCTTACCCTCAAAATCGACCATAATCGCGCCTTTGGGCATTTTTTCAAACGCCTGCTCGATAATGAGGCAGCTTTGTTCCATCTCCTCCATTCTAATCAGATAGCGGTCATAGATATCGCCGTTTTTGCCGATAGGGACTTCAAAATCAATTTTGTCATAATTACTGTAAGGAAATTGCTTGCGCACATCGTAATTAACACCACACGCTCGCAGCAAAGGTCCGGTGAAACTGAACGAAATAGCGTCGTCTTTGGAGACGGCGCCTACTCCCTGCACCCGGTCGACAAAAATTCTGTTTCGAGTTAAGAGTTTGTGAACTTGCTTAATCTCGTCTCTAACTTTCTTTAATTGGTCACGCACGCGTTTTTCAAAGTTTTCAGGCAAATCGGCTTTCACGCCGCCAACCCGGACATAGGAAATTGTAATTCTCGCACCTGTGACCTCTTCGATCAGTTGGTACATCGCCTCACGTGCCTGCATAAAGTAGAAAAACGCCGTCATAGCGCCGAGTTCCATGGCCATAGCGCCGATGCAGGTTAAATGGTCGGCTATACGGGAAATTTCACTCATGATCACTCGAATGTATTTGCAGCGCTCAGTTACTTCAACATCAAGTAATTTTTCAACTGTGAGGGCATAACCGACATTATTAATCAATGGAGAAACGTAGTTCAACCGGTCTGTGTAAGGAAAAACACCATTATAGCAAATACTCTCAGAATGCTTTTCGAAGGAGCGGTGCAAGAAGCCGATTCCCACGTCGGAACCAACCACGCGTTCGCCATCAAGCTCGAGAATGATTTTGATAACACCGTGCATAGCCGGATGAGATGGCCCCATGTTCAGAAACATATGTTTAACTTTTAAGCCATCCTCTTCGGAGATATATTCTTCCATGGCCTTATTAACCAGCTCAGCCGTGGGAGTAATCGTGCCGTTTTCAGTGTACTCAGCGCCTACTAGTGGCTGCCGTTTGGTAATCGGGTAATCTTTTCGCAGTGGGTGTCCTTTGAATTCATCATACATTAACAAGCGCCGCAAGTCAGGGTGCCCTTTGAACCGTATTCCGTACATATCCCAGACTTCCCGTTCGTACCAGTCTGCTATTTCCCATAGACTTGAAACGGTTTGAATTTGCGGGCTTCTTTCATCGACAGGCGCTTTGATGCGCAGCCGGTTATTATTTTTCAATGAATATAAAGTATACACAACTTCAAACCGAGGATCGCGACCCAAGTAATCAACACCTGCTAAATCCATGAGGAGATCAAATTTCAGCTTAGAATCATCACGGAGAAACTTGCAAATATCATAAATGTCAGCTTTATCGACCACGACAATTGCGTCATCGCGATAGCTGTAGGCGTCAAAGATGGAATCGGGGAATTTCTGTTGAAGGGTTATGAAAATATTCCTGGGCATTTAATATTCTTGCTTTTGATTTTGGATTTTTTCCTGTAAAAGCATCAACCCCTGAATTACCGTTTCCGGTCGCGGAGGACACCCGGGAATGTAAACGTCCACCGGCATAATCGTGTCAATGCCGATAACAGTTGAGTAGTCGTCATAAAAGCCGCCGGTGCAGGTACAAACGCCGAAAGCAACGACATATTTCGGTTCGCACATCTGGTCGTAAACCCGCCGCAGCATGGGAGCAATCTTCTGGCTGACGGTGCCCACGCACATCAGCATGTCCGCTTGTCGCGGCGAGAATCTCGGGAAAAGAGCGCCAAACCGATCGATGTCATAATGAGCGGAGGAAACTGCCATGTACTCCATGCCGCAACAGGCTGTCACAAATGGGTACGGAAAAAGAGAATACTTTCGCGCCCAACCGATCGCTTGATCGAGCTTGGTCGTTACTAAATTATCTCCGCCAAATATACTTCTCAGTCCCATTCTAACGCTCCTTTTTTCATGATGTAAACCAACCCTAATATCAAAACGGCAATGAACAATGTCATGGAAACAAACCCAACTATGCCAATGCTTTGGAAGACCACCGCCCACGGGAAAAGAAAGACAAGTTCGATATCAAACAAAATAAATAAAATTGCCACGGTATAAAATTTTACTGAAAACTTATTCGCAACTCCTGCAACGGGTATATTCCCGCATTCGAAAATCTCGTCTTTGACGGGATTTCTCTTTTTGGGCCCGAGCCACTGGTTTAGCCCCATCATTAGGACGACAACCAGGCCCGCTCCGCCAAACATAATTAAGACTGCGATAAGTTCGTTCATTTTGACGATTCAACTGACTTTTCAAAAGGTGCCAAAATTTGATTTAATTTATCAGGTTTAACTAAGTCTTCAATATTCACAAATTGTTTCTCACTTATGCTAACAGGAATCTGGGACAATAAATCAATATTGGTACCGCTTACTACGATTGGTTTGTCCATAGCCCAGGCAGCGCCCAATTCTTGAAGTACCCACTTTGAATTAATAGTGTTTGGAGATAACATAACAAAAAAAACATCGCAGTTTGAAAGTTCGTCCTTCAGTTTTGATTGCCAGTCCTCTCCTGCACTAAGGTTTTCGGTACTAAAAACCCGTACATTTGAATGTTTAGATAAAAGGCGTTCAAGTTTATGGGCATTGGAAATATCATCTGAAGCATGGCTCAAAAAAATACGAAGAGGTTCTTGGTGTTTGCTTTTATTATTCATTCTTTCGTGACTCCTTTGCACGACCCAACAGTTGTGCAATATATTGATCAAAATTATTTATATCAATCGCTTTATATGGAGATATAACTTCGGGCATTTCATCAGGAGTAACTTTATCTATTATTGTTACTACGCGTTTCTCTAATCCCCAAGCTGCGCCTAACTCTATCAATACCCAAGGCCGATTTACAGAATATCGGCTAAGAAGCAGCAAAAACTCATCACATTTTTGAATATTAATTCGAATTGATTCTGGAATCGAATCACCTCCATCAATATCCTTCTCATCCAAAAATGTTTTAATACCCCATTCTCGACCCTTTTCTTCGATCAAATTTGACATTTGTTTAGCGACCCACCGATTCTTTGGTTGAATGGCTAATAAAAACTAAATACTGCTTGGCACTTCTGGTTTTTTTTGTCACAATGAGTTTTTAATGAAATCCTTTTTGAACAGTAAGTTAATACTCCGCCAATTCCCTTAGTGCCTTAGTAATCTTCTCTGTATTCGGCATAAAATACGCCTCAAGCGGCGGACTGTAAGGCACAGGAGTATCAATAGAAGCAACCCGCTTGACCGGGGCATCCAAATATTCAAACGCATCTTGTGTAATGCAAGCGGAGATTTCTCCGCCAATACCGCCGGTTAAGGTCGCTTCGTGAACAATCATTGCCCGATTGGTTTTCTTGACGGACTCCAGAATCATCTCTTTATCAAACGGTAAAAGAGAGCGAAGATCCAAAACTTCCACCTCAACCCCCAACTTCGTTACGTTTTCAGCAGCTTCTAAAGAAAATTGAACCATCGAGCCATAGGTAATTAGAGTGATATCCTTACCAACACGTTTAATTTCAGCTTTGCCAATCGGAATCGTGTAGTCATCATCCGGCACTTCGCCTTTCACATGCCGGTAAAGATACTTATGCTCAAAATAAAGCACCGGATTGTTATCACGAACTGCTGATTTAATCAAACCCTTTGCGTCATATGGCGTTGAAGGCGCAACCAATTTGAGCCCGGGTACATGAAAAAACCAGGCCTCCGGATTCTGCGAATGAAAGGGACCGGCATGAAGGCCGCCACCGGATGGCAAGCGAATGACCATGGGTACCGCCGCGCCCCAACGATAATGCGTTTTGGCGCCCATATTAACCAGTTGGTTCCAACCGTTGGAGATAAAATCCGCAAACTGCATTTCAGCGACGGGTCGCAGCCCCATGATCGCGGCGCCAATCGAGACGCCGACAATCGCAGTCTCTGCTAAAATGGTGTCAACGACTCTTTCTTCGCCAAACTCCTTTATAAAGCCTTTTGTGACTTTGAATGCGCCGCCGTATTCACCAATATCTTCCCCCAAACAGAAAACGCTTTCATCGCGCTGCATTTCCTCTCGGAGGCCTTTGGTGATTGCTTCGATATAAGTTATGGTGCTCATTTAATTTGAAATATAAGTGGGAATCTAAAGGAAATCAAGTTTTAACAAATTATGTTTTCTTAACTCGCATACAACCCTTCTGCCGCCTCTTTAGCCTCAGGCAATGGACTTTCTTCAGCAAACTTTTGGGCCTCATCCATTTCTTTAGCGACACTGGATTGGATATCCGTCAGTTCTTTCTTCGAAAGAACTTTTTCTTTTAATAAATATTTCTCGTAGTTGATAATCGGATCTCGCTTCTGCCAATATTCAATGATTTTTTTAGGGACATAAAAAGCATCATCGTGTTCAGCGTGTCCTTTCATGCGAAACGTTTTAGCCTCGATGAGAGTGGCCCCCCCTCCTTTTCGAGCTCTTTCAACGGCGCGTTTAGTGACTTCGTAAACCGCCAAAACATCATTGCCGTCGACAATTTCGCCGGGGATTCCATACCCTTGAGCCCGTATAACAAAATCTTCCACCAAACTTTGCTTGCTGGTGGGAGTTGAGTAAGCATATCCGTTGTTTTCCAAAATCAGAACGAAAGGCAACTTCATCACTGCTGCGAAGTTGAGTCCCTCGTGAAAATCGCCTATGCTTGCGCCACCGTCTCCTATCCATGTCAAGGCCACGTTCGGCTGCTTTTTCATTTTAAAAGCCAAAGCGGCGCCTGCGCAAACCGGTATTAAAACACCCAACATACTCACCGGCGCAAAAATATTGCGCTTTAAATCGCCGAAATGCGAGTTGCCATCTTTGCCCTGGGTCGGCCCGGTTTTTTTACCCAAATAATTTGCCAGAAATTCACGCGGCGGAACACCTCTAACCAAAATGGCTCCGGAATTTCTAATCATTGGGCCGATGACATCGCCTTCCTCCAGCGCATACGCAGATCCGACAGAGGTCGCTTCCTGCCCCCGGCTCACAAAAGCGCCGCCTTGAAATTTCCCTTGTTTATAAAGCGAGGTGACTCTATCGTCCAAAGCACGATTCAGCACCATATAATAATACAGGTCCGTAAGCTGCTTTCTTGACAACTTCGTTTTTTTAGCCTTGGGCTTTCTGTTTGTACTGCGCTTTTTTGCTTCGGCGATTTCAACCATATTAATCCACTTTCAGCAGGTTCATAAATTCACCAATGTTTTGAAATGACTCCAAGTTCCAAATGGCGTCTTTGATTTCTTTCTGCCTGTTTTCGGAAAGCAAATCAGAACTTAAACTTTTGAATTTGTTATCTAAATCCCGCTCACTCATGGGCTCTCTTGGATCCCCTTTGGGAAAGTCTAGCTGCGCCGAAAATTCCTGACCGTTTTTAAGTCGAATCTCAACTTTAGATGGCTGCTTTTTCGGAAACATCTCCTCAAATTCTTCACTGGCCTCTCCTTTTATTTTCGGAAGCACGCCTTGAATTTGTGGATCTTTAATTCTTGCGTCGGTAAATTGATCTGTTGTGATTTTTCGATCCACAATAGCAGCCGCAACACAATAAGGTAAACTGTGATCAGCGGTTTCCCGCGAAGTCGGTCGATATTTTTCAGCATCGAATAGAATGTCAACGGCACGGGCGATTGTGGTGACAGTGACTTCCTCAATATCATCAACTTTTATATCATTCTCAGTGACAACTTTTATGGTAGCGGAAATGTGTGTGTGGGTTAGCGCTTCGGTTGGGAAGGCTTTCATTGAACATTCCAGAATTTTGAAGCTCACCCCCAAACCGCTTATCAACTTCTCTGTGTCCCAGTCCGGGCCGAGGGTTTGCATGAGTCCTTCTTTGCCTTCAAAAATCTGCTCTGTACCGGAGAATCCTTGTTGAGCCATGAGTGCCGCCATGACGCCGCTTTGCGCTGCCAATGGATCGACGGTGTTTTTCATCATCGTTAATTTGCCGGCGGTGACTGCGCCCAGAGTCAAATTGTGCGACCCGGAAATTCCGATGGCATTGACCATTTGATCTTCATTTAGGCCAAGTAAATAACCGGCGACAATTGGCGAGACAAACTGCGTCAACGTGGCATGGTGCCATTTGCGCTCGCGAATTCCCGGCACGGCAAATTCACACAAGCGGCACTCGAATTCATAAGCCAGAACAATCGCCGTGATCACATCTTTGGTGTTTTTATTCTCTCTCTCTCCCATTGCCAGGGCTGCCGGTATAATATCGCTTGGATGGCTCGGGTCTTGCTTCCAGTAAATATCGTTGAAGTCCAGAGCACGAAACATCAAGCTATTGAGCAAAGTCGCATTGTAAGCGGGAATTTTTTTTCCACTGCCGACGACAGTTGCCTCGGCTTTTCCACCCATGTCGGAGTAAATGTTTTTTACAATTTCGACATCATGAGTTGAATAGCCGCCATAGGCGCAGCCGATTGAGTCGTAAAGATAGCGCTTGACTTCATGCACCACATTCGAGGGCAGATCTTCATATTTTAGTCCTAAAGAAAATCTTGAGATTTGTCTTGAGAGTGAATCCATATTTTTCCCGGTATGGTAGGTCAGAAATGTCTCCACGACTTTCTGACATGCTCCAAAGTCTAATATAAGTCAATTAGTAACTGACAAGTAATTTTCTGCTATACTCGATAAAAGCATTCGAGCACAAGCTTTTTGGTAGAATTTGAAATCACACCTATCAAATCCCAAATAACAAGAAATTTCCAAAATCCAATTTTCAAACAAAATCACTGAAAGTTATGGTTTTATTGGACATTGGGATTTGGTATTTGAGTTTTATCCCCGACTAAACTTGTCCCCGAATTCTTTAATCGGGGAACATTCGGGGACAAGCTTGTAATTTGTAGTTCGTTTTTTTGAGATTTCCGGCTTGCCCCGTTGGATCTGTATCCCACGGGGCTTGTCCGGATTAGGAAATTCACTTTTTTCTGCAAAGGAAGGCCCGACTCCCAAATGGAACCGGGCTTTTCATTCTTGGCGCTAATTAAATAAATTTCAAACATCTTAGAAACAAAATTGTGAATCA
>JADFPY010000093.1 GCA_022562085.1 candidate division KSB1 bacterium
GGCAAAACATTTAAAGCCGGAAGTAAAAGTCTACGGGGTGCAGCCTTTTGGCGCCAATGCAATTTACCAATCTCTAAAAAAAGGCGAAATCGTTGAAGTAAAAATCGAAACTATTGCCGATGGCCTGGCAGTCTCAAAGCCGGATAAACAGGCGGTCAAGTTTGTTGGAGAATATGTTGATGAAATCATACTTGTGACGGAAGATGAGATCAAGCAAGCGATTTATTTGTTGTTGGAAAGGGCCAAATTACTCGTTGAACCGGCCGGAGCCACGGCAATGGCGGGAGTATTCTCTGGAAAACTGCCCGATCTAAAAAACAAAGAAACAGTAGCGGTGTTAACGGGAGGAAATATCAATTTAAATTTGTTGAAGGAGATTTTAGAAAGTAACAATATCAATCCGTAGGGGCGATTCGGCGAATCGCCCCTACAATCACTATTTTGATATTTCGATTCTGTCGCCGCTTTTCAAATTCAGCGCTTTTGAAAGATTACCCTGGTTTATCGCCACTTCAAAAACCTCTCCGCTGCCGAACAAACCTAAGTACCCGCCGGTGGCAACATCCCCGTAGGCCTTTACAAAATCAACGCTAAATTCACGGCTTCCAACTCTTACTTTTAAGGTGCCACCCAGTGACCAGCCCAATTCCTCGAATTGACTTTTTTGAATGTTGGATATTACGTTTCCATAATCATCGACCACTACAATTTTACCCACAACTTTGTCGTCGACGATCCTTGCCTTCTCGGAATCAAATCTGACATAATCGGTTAATTCCTTTCCAAGCTGCTCAATGGCAACTCCGCGAGACAAGTGACCTCCTGCAGGCCCGAAAATATCCCGGCCGTGAAATGTGCTGGACATCTTGTCCTTTTGCATGACATCGGGATTACTAATTTCAAAAATTGCCTCCAACCCAAACTTCTCGATAACCAATGAAAAAATTCCATTATCCGGTCCAATATAGAATTTGCCGTCGCTGGTTTTTACCGCGATTGGTTTTCGCTCGGTGCCAACACCCGGATCTACGACCACCACAAAAATAGTCCCGGCGGGATATTCGACCGCCGATTTCAAGAGGGTGTACGCCCCCTCTTCAACGTTAAATTTGGAAATGTAGTTGGAAATATAATCAATCCTGGCATTCGGATTTACTTTATAGATTGCTCCTTTAATCGCTCCGATATAAAAATCCTTCTCACCGAAGTCGGTCATAAGAATGATAAGCGGCTGCGGTTTAGAGCAGGAAAATAAAATCAAACCTGAGAGTAGCAGCAGAAGAATTAATTGAGTAAATAAATTTCTGACCTGGAATTTCAATTTCGCCACCTGCAATATTAGTTAACAGAACATTTTTCTTAGAGTCGCTTATTGGCGAGTCCTCATGGCAATGATAAACAAATTCGTCTATCAAAGCAAGTTAAATATCCATATCCCTTTGCTTTGAAAATACAACAAACGTATGATTAGCAAGCAATTCCTGTTGCCATAAATAGAAATTTTCTGTAAGTTTACACATATTAAAAAAAAACAAAAATTATCCTGTGACTCAAAATTACGCATTCCAGAAAATACCGGTTATCGATATTTCTTCTCTCGTTCAAGTTGACATCAACGAAGGGGAAAAAATGAAAGCCGCCTTGGAAATAAAAAATGCCTGCCGAAATGTGGGATTTTTTTATGTCAAGAATCACGGTATTTCAAAAGACCACATCAAAACTGTTTTTTCCGAAATCAAACGGTTTTTTGATTTACCGATCGAAGAAAAAATGAAAATTCATATTGGCAAATCAAATATTTTCCGTGGATACACGCCAATCGGAAAAGAGCTGACCAACGACAAAAGAGACTGGCATGAGTCGGTAGATTTTGGGCTTGACCTAGCAATCGATCACCCTGAAGTCTTAGCCGGAAAGCCATTACAAGGACCCAATCCATGGCCGGAAAATCTGCCTGATTTTAGAAAGATTCTGACAAAGCATTGGGATCTGATGCTGAACCTTGGCAGCAGAATTACAGAAGGGCTTGCCTTAAGTTTAAAGTTAGAACAGAATTACTTCCAGCAGTTTACAAGCAAGTCCCAAAGCTCGATGAGAATCCTGCACTACCCGCCCTACCAGATACATGAGCCTGCGAAAAATATTGGAGATGGCATTGGAGCGCATATTGATTATGGGTTTCTAACAATACTGGCACAGGATGCCATCGGCGGGCTCGAGGTTAGAAATGCGGCGAATGAGTGGATTCCGGCGCCGCACATTCCGGGTACATTCATTATTAATATGGGTCATATGACGCAGAGATGGACAAATGATTTTTATAAAGCCACTCTTCATCGAGTGAGATCAAAGCGAAACAAAAGCCGGTACTCATTGCCTTTCTTTTTCGAACCAAACTTTGACACTGTTGTCGCTCCATTGGAAAGCCTTTGCAGCCCTGAAAATCCGCCGGGCTATGAACCCTTTCATTTTGGGACTTATCTTATAGAAAAATTTACCCGCAGCTATGCTGAGAACATCATAGAAGATTAAACATGCCGTCGGAATCAGAAGAGACCAAAAAACGAGGATTAGGCTTATGGATGAGTACAGCCCTGGTTGTTGGAAATATGATTGGGTCGGGAATATTTCTCCTCCCTGCATCGCTTGCAGCATACGGTGGTATCAGCATCTTTGGCTGGCTATTTACAGCAACCGGAGCTATGTTGCTGGCGCTGGTTTATGCCCGTTTGAGTGGCATCATGCCGAAGACGGGTGGACCTTATGTCTACATCCAGGCCGGCTTCGGTGATTTCGCCGGATTTCTGGCGGCGTGGGGTTATTGGATATCAATCTTCGTTGGCAATGCCGCGATTGCTGTGGGCTTTGTTGGGTATTTTGCTTTCTTCTGGCCGGCGCTTGCATCCAACTCTTTATTGGCAGCCGCTGTGGCTTTAGGAAGCATTTGGCTGCTGACCTGGGTCAATGCGATGGGGGTGCGCACCGCCGGCTTCGTACAGCTCATTACTACCGTACTCAAGATTCTACCGCTGGTCGTCATCGGTACGCTTGGATTTCTGTTCTTTAAGATCGATAACTTCACACCTTTCAATGCGAGTGGGGGCTCCTCGTTCTCCGCTATTACTGCATCGGCGGCCTTGACCTTGTGGGCGTTCCTGGGTCTTGAATCTGCTACAATTCCCGCTGATGATGTAAAAGACCCAACGCACACAATTCCGCGGGCTACACTTCTGGGAACCTTGTTTTCTGCCATTATCTACATCCTGGGAACAGTTGCGGTCATGGGAATCATTCCGCCGACCTCACTGGCCAACTCTACGGCGCCCTTCGCGGACGCCGCGAATTCGATCTGGGGCTCGTGGGCTGGCTACGCCGTAGCGGCCGGGGCCGCTATCTCGAGTTTTGGTGCGCTTAATGGCTGGATTCTCTTGTCGGGGCAAATCCCTCTTGCGATAGCCCGGGATAAGCTTTTCCCGGAAAAATTTAGCCGGCTTTCAAAGAGAGGGACCCCGGTTTTTGGACTGGTGGTGTCAAGCGTGCTCGTTACCGCGATCATGGCAGTGAACTACACCAAAAACCTGGTGGAACAGTTCACTTTCATTATTCTGCTTTCAACCCTGACCGCTCTTTTCTTATATACTCTATCAACCATGTCAGAGTTAATGATCTCTATCAAAGAACGCGGGAAGCTCAGTGGAGGGAAGTTATTAAAAACGACTATCCTTTCGGTGTTAGCGTTTCTTTATACGCTCTGGGCAATAGCTGGTGCCGGTCAGGAAGTCGTCTATTGGGGGTTTTTGCTCATTATGTCCGGTGTACCGGTATATGTTTGGCTTAAATGGCGAAACGCATGAATGACGTTGGTGCAAAAGGGCATTATTTGAAATTCTAAGGACGTAGGATGCCTATCCTGCTACATAAGATATCCTGATTGATGATCCTAACGTCCTTAAGTAATCATAACTTCAGTATTTTCAATTTAGGAATATTTTGCAAACTACCTTATTGCACCTACGTCATGAATAGCATTTCACAAAAAATTTCTGCTTGCGTAGACTCATTAAGCGCTGAACTTTTCAGCTTTATTCAAACTTTAGTCCAAACCCCAAGTTTATCCGGTAAGGAACAAGAAATTCAGCAACTGATTGCCGCTAAGTTAAAAAATTTGAACCTGGAAGTCGATATTGTACCGTCCATTCTTGAGGAACTTAAGGATCACCCGGCATTTTGTGACGATGGCATCCCATTTAAAGACCGCATCAACGTGGTTGGACACTGGAAAGGCACATCCCAAGATAGTAAAGCAAATTCTCTGATTCTAAATGGTCATGTCGATGTTGTTTCAACGGGCAAAGAAGAATTATGGCACGACTCGCCCTGGAGCGGCAAAATTGAAAATGGCAAACTGTATGGTCGTGGCTCCTGCGATATGAAATCCGGGCTTGCTTCCGGAATTTTTGCCATCGCGGCATTGCAAAAACTGGGATTCCAGCCGGCAAAAGATGTCGTTGTTGAAAGTGTCATCGGTGAAGAAAGCGGCGGAATCGGTAGCTTAACTACGATTATTAAGGGATATTCTGCCGATGCAGTCATCATTTTAGAGCCAACTCAACTGAAATTGTGCCCGGTGCAAGCGGGAGCCCTCACGTTTCGGCTGAAAGTCGAGGGGCAGTCAATCCATGCCTGCATGAAAAAGTATGGCGTGAGCGCGATTGAAAAATTTTATCAAATTCTGCGAGCCATAGACGAACTGGAGAAGCAACGCCACAACGCTTTTAATCATTCTTTATATGAAGACCGCATGAATGTAGCCCCGATCAGTATCGGCACGATCAAAGGTGGAGATTGGCACTCTACCGTTCCTGAGGAAGTAACTGTTGAAGGCAGGTATGGCGTGATGCCCGGTGAATCTATCGACGCAGCAAAGCAGGTTTTCACCGCGAGCTTGCGCCAGGTTTGCAAGTCAGACCCCTGGCTCAAAGAGCATCCGCCAGAGCTGGAGTGGTTTGAAGGACAGTTTGAGTCGGGTTTTACGGACGTCAAAGAACCTATAATTGCAAGCCTTTCTAAATCTCATCATGAAGTCATGGGCGAAAAACCTAAACTGGAAGGTGTGACTTACGGCTCGGATTTGAGATTATTCACCCATCACGGCAAGATGCCAGCCGTCTTATACGGACCCGGAGATGTTCGAAACGCACACGCGGTAAATGAATACGTTTCTTTGGAGGAAGTGTTGAAATGTACTAAAGTTTTAGCTTTAACGATTTCTGAGTGGTCATTGGAAACGAAATGAGAATCAGACTCGTTCCAAAAACCGGTCATTCAGGATTTTAGTAACTCGATTAGCTTGACATTCAATTTTTTTTAAAAAACCCACTCTAAAAAGTAGAATCAAGTAAATTAAAATTCAGCGAATCCCATTAATTTAAAAGGTCAAACTATGAACTACGACTGCCAATCGATGGTCGCGCCCATAAAGCGGCTTTTGCTCAAACATCCCAAAGATGCTTTCATTAATCAACAAAAGGCTCAAGAACAATGGCGAGAGCTCAATTACCTGGGCTGTCCCGATTATGAAAAAGCCCTCGATGAATACGAACACTTCGTAGGCCTGTTAAAAGGTCACGTCGATACAATTCATTATTTGCCGCAAAATCGCGAAACTAGTCTCGATTCCATTTATGCTCATGACCCGGTTATTGTAACAAAACGGGGGGCGATTCTCTGCAATATGCGAAAAAAACAGCGCGAAACCGAACCGAATGCCATTCGAGAATTTTTGCACGAAATTGATGTTCCAGTTCTCGGCCGTATTTCCGGCGAAGGTCGGCTTGAAGGTGGCGACGTCGTTTGGATCGACGAACATACGCTAGCCATAGGACAAGGCTACCGCACCAATGCCGAAGGCATCCGGCAACTGCGGGAGCTGACAAAAGATTTTGTGGACGAATTGATTTCGGTGCCTTTGCTGCACTGGCAAGGCCCTGAAGCCGTGATGCATTTGATGTCTTTTATCAGTCCAATCGACCGCAATTTAGCAGCGGTATATTCGAGGTTGATGCCGGTGCCGTTTCGCGAGTGGCTTATCGCACGCGGCATAAAATTGCTCGAAGTTCCGGATTCGGAGTATGAAAGTATGGCTTGCAATATTCTGGCCGTGGCGCCCGGAAAATGTATCATGCTCTCTGGTAATCCGCAAACTAAAAAAATGCTGGAACATGAAGGGGTCGAGGTCTGGGAGTATGAGGGGAAAGAAATTTCTCTGAAAGGCGCCGGTGGACCCACCTGTCTTACCAGGCCAATTCTTCGTGAGTAGTTCAGGATTTAATTTCCTAACAAATCATCCAAAATAGCCTTCCCCTTTGCAAATTCCAGAGCCCCGTTCACAATCACAGGCTCGCTACTTTTGTTTTTTCCATAAAAAATATTTGTAGGGAAAAATCGCAACCCCATGGCATCGAAAACCTTACGGTCTTTGTCCAAGTAAACATCAAATTCCAGTCCCAGACTTTTGGCTAAGGCTCGGGCCTGCTCGATAGTTTTGACCGGATCAATGTTAATGGCGAGCAAAACGATTTCATTGCCATATTCGTGGTAAATTTTGTTTAAAACCGGGACTTCATACCGGCAAGCCTGGCATCCAGCTGACCAAAAGTTGACGAGGATTACATCTGAGCTGTGCTTGTCAATAAGACTTTGATAACTCGACAAACCATTAAGTTCACGTTTGGATTGGGTTGGTGCTTCTGAGTCAACAACGGGATTTTGATTGCCGCAGTTTGCCCAAAGAATTAATGATGCCATGGCAATAACAAATTGAGCTCTCTTCATTAGAAACCTCCCAATTTTTCAATTCAGCTTTTGATTTTTTCTAATCTTTAGTTTAGCGCGTTCTAGCAATTCTAGCGTTCCGACCTCCTGAGGATTTAACTCAAGGACTTTTTCAAATTGTTCAACAGCCGCCTTAAACTCATTTCGATTGAAATAAATCTCACCAAGTTTGCGATTCAAATCCGGGTTTTTTGGCTGAACCGGAATTAGGCGCTGCAATTTCTTTATCTCGTCTTCCTGCAAGCTTAACCGGTGAAAAGTTGCCATCTCCTTTTTACTTTCCTCCATGCGCTCCAATTTGAGCAGGGCCCGGGCTAAATTATAGTGGGCAGATAAATGATTCGGCTCAAGCCGGACTACCTGCTTAAACTGGTCAACCGCCTCTTCCTCTTTATTTATTTTCAAATAAGCTGAGCCCAATTGATAATGTACTTCAGCATCCTCCGGATCGAGCACCAAAGCCTTTTGAAAAGCAGAAATAGCCTGCTCAAAATCGTTGTTTCGTAAAAAAATGAGCCCTAAAAATAAGTAGGCTTTGGGTTGATTTTTGTTCAGAGCTAACGTCTTTTGTAAAAATGGAACGGCCACTTCATATTGAGTCAAATCGAAATGGGCGACGCCAAGCTTATAATAAGCCTCGGCGTTCGTTGAATCTGCCCGCAATACTTTTTTGTATTCCTGAATTGACTTTAAATGATCGTCCTGGCTCTTATAAATATTGCCCAGCTTCAGATGACTTTCAACTAAAGTGGAATCGTACTTAAGGGCAGCGAAATAGTAATTTTGGGCTACCTCAACTTTTCCGAGTTTTAGATAAGTGTCTGCTAAATTTTTATAAATTTCACCATTTCCTGGATTGTAGCGAATTGCCTTTTCAAAAGCGGCCGTGGCTTGATCGAGTCGGTCTAATCTTTGGTAACACAATCCCAGGTTGTTGTACCCCGGACCAAAATTTGGTGTCAGTTTTACAGTTGCCTGGTACTCTGGGATCGCCCCCTCATAATTTTCTCTATCAAAATAAACATTGGCCAGGTAAAAACGAGCCCGTGGATCCTCCGGAGTCAATTCTAATGATTTCTTAAGCGCTGATTCGGCCTGATCCAGCTGTTTAAGTTTTTGATAGGTCAGGCCCAAATTCCGATACGCCAAAGCATAGTTTGGATCGGCGGCAACAGCCTTATTGTAATTATGCAGGGCCTTTTTCAGCCTTTGAGTCAGCCGTAAAACCGTACCCTTATTATTGTAAGCACCGGCGTAGTTCTGATTATACCGTAGAGCCTCGTCGTATTGAGTCAATGCCTCAGAATAATTGCGCAATTTAAAGAACAGGTTTCCGAAGAAGTAGTGGGTTTCAGAATCATCCGGTTGAATTTGCAGGGCTCTATTGTAAGTTTTGAGTGCATCGCGAAACATATTTTTTTTATAATAAAGACCAGCCAAATATTTATGGCCGAGAAAATGCGAAGGATTCAATTTGATCACATTTTCATAAGCATCCATTGCATTAATGAGTTTATCCTGCTGTTCATGAATTCGCCCCAAATAAAAAATCGGCTCCGGATTGTCCGGTGAAAGCTTCGCGCAAAGTTTAAATTTCGTTAATGCTGCATCGAGTTTGTTTTGCTCAAAAAGCTCAAGCCCTTCCAGAAAATGATGCTTAAAATCTTCCTGGGAATTCGCCCAAATAACATTTGATGAGCGAAGAGCAAGTGTGAATATTAGCAATAAGTACTTTATTTCTTTTCGCATTTTTAAGTTTTTATGAATTAAAGTTGACCGAAAACATAATTTTTACTGTCTTTGCGAGCGTTTCTCAGCGAAGCAATCTCCTGATTAGGCCGGTGTAGGATTACTTCGACAAAAGCTTGTCCTGAGCAAGTCGAAGGAACGCCTCGCAAAGACGGCCACATCTAGAGATTTCGGTCAATCACTGATTAGTGCTGGACCGAACCACTAATTACTTTTAAGGTTCTCTTTTCGCAGCCCCTGATAAGCAATTGATTTATATTTATTAAATTGACTATCCGGTTGGCCCGGCAGTAGTTGGATCTTATTCAATCGAATCAACGCATTATCGAACTGACCTAACTGTAAAGAGTTTCGCACGGCCTCCATTCGCATTTTAATTTCCAGGTCCCGCCCGTTCCAGTCGGAAGAATTCAAGGTTAACGCTCTTCCCAAAGCTTGCAAAACAGCTTTTCTATCGCCTTGCCAACGACGCTTGAAAGCTTCTAATGTCCAGGCCCTGCCCTGGCGCGTCTGTTTAACCAGGTCAATCAAATTTTGCTTGTTCGGATGTGAAAGGATATTCTTAAGAGTGATTTCACTTTTCTGTCTAATTTCGTTGAAGGGTATCGTTCGGGCGCTGTGATTAAAAATATTTCGAGGGGCCGAATATTCTAAAAGTACATTGTCATCCGTATTTACAGGATATTCTCTCGTGAGAATTTGAACCTGTTTTTCATCAGCTA
Organism: candidate division KSB1 bacterium; assembly: GCA_022562085.1. Taxonomy (NCBI): domain Bacteria; kingdom Pseudomonadati; species Candidatus Zhuqueibacterota bacterium. Next base: position 9,306 of record JADFPY010000093.1, read on the forward strand.
GATAATAACTTAGAAAAGTGGGGACATCGCTAATGAGCAGCCTGGACAAATCTTTTTGAACCGGTATCTCAGACAAAGATTTCGTAACCCGTTTATAATCGATGCTCTGGGGTTCCATGCTGCCGATGAATAGATAATCCACACCCGGGATAGATTCCCAAACGGAAACATATTCAAAAACACTTGCAAAAGTGGCTAAGACAGTGAGGAAATCTTGTTTGCTGATTCGATAGGCCGGAAGCCATTGGCAAATCAGGCCCCCCGGGTTTAATCGCTCACGACAGTTCTCCAAATGTTCCTGAGTAAAAAGCATAGCCATCCCCGCCATCCATGGATTGGAGGGCTCAGAGATGATCACGTCATATTTTGAAGAGGTTAAATCAACATGATTCCTGGCATCGGTTACAATAAGATTCAAGCGATTGTCTAAAAAAGGACGGTTATTTACTTCGTCAAAAAATCCGTAATCGCGAACCACCTCTACCACTTCAGGAGAGACTTCCACTAAATCAACCTTTTGGATGGAAGAATACGTGAGCACTGATCCAACAGTGACACCGCCGCCAAGTCCAATAACAAGGGCATCGACGGGATTGGGGTGTAGCATCATTGGAACATGGGCAAGCAACAGCTGGGTAGGCATATCCCCAAAGGTAGTTGCATCCGTCTTACCACCGATTTTCAAAAAACGAATACCGTTTTGCTCAATCACCGCTACCGTCGAGGTAAGTCCTTCTTTATAATATTTAACACCCTGTTCTTGCTTTTTTAATGTCTGCAATAACCGTCCCTTTGCAGCAATTTGTTCAAGACTCTTCTCGTGGCTTAACATATAAAGACCGCTTGAAAGAATCATTGGATCCCAGCTTTCTAAAGAACGACCCAGTCCAAAGCTTCCCCCGAGAGCGACAATAACCAGGGCACACGCTGCAACAAATCCACGAGATTTTCTTTGTGAAGCGCTTAAAAAAAACAATACAAATCCGGATAACAAAAATAAGATTGCCGCCAATAATAAGCTTCCTTGAATACCCAAACCTGGAATCAACACAAAGCCCACAAAAAACGAACCCAGGATAGCGCCAGCCGTATTCATAGCGTACACATCCCCTACCGCTCTTCCAGCCTGTTTGCGCGCCGTGTGATAAATTTTAGTCACAAGAGGAAAAGTGGCGCCCAGCAGCATGGTTGGTATCAATATTAAAATTGCAACGGCCAGGAATTCCAGAGTCAGAAGCAAATTAAACGATTCCGCGTATTTTAAAATCAGCTTGACAAAAAGCAAAGGCGACCACCCCAAAACCGGTAGAATAATCATGCAGGAGGTCCCGAGTCCCAATTGAACCAAGGCCAGAGTCTTAACCAAATCTCGACGGTTGTCCACTTTTCTTGCTCCAATAGAACTTCCAATAGCCAGGCCCAAAATAAAGGCAGCGACGATGATGCTAAATGCATAAATAGTGCTGCCAACTGCCAGTGAAAAAACTCTTGTCCAGGCAACTTGCGAAACCATGGCAGCAAATCCCGAGACACCAAATACGAGAACTGATGTAAAAACAGCTGCGGATGAAATCGAAATTGATTTATTTTGTGTCTTTTTAACCTTCCGCTTCTTAGGTCTTTTTTCCCTGACTTCCTCAAATAATATTTTGGTCTCACCTAATTTGCTGTCTAGCGCAAAAGCTGAAATTCCCAAAACCAGGTTGAGAGCTGCCGTGGAAAAAATCGTCCATTGAATGCCCAAAAAAGGAATCAACAAGAATCCGGCCCCCAGGGTCCCCATAACCGCCCCAAAAGCGTTGAAAGCATAAAGATTTCCGGTAGTAAAGCCAAGTGCGTCACGGCGATAGAGCAAAGCCTCGGTCAGAATCGGCAAGGTGGCTCCCATAAAGGTTGTCGGGATTAACAGAATTAGAAAACTTATTAAGAATCGAACCGTCGAAAGCAGATAGAAAGAAGTCCCCCACGTATTGTAGATGGTTGCATAAAGAGTTTCAGCGCCATTAAATAAAAAAGGCAGCAAAGCGCAGTATAGGCCAATAAAGATTTCAAAATATCCGTAAACGCGCAGAGGTCGGGTTATCCGTTTAGAAGCACGACCTGCTAAATAACTTCCTAAGGCCAGACCGCCCATAAATGAAGTCAGAACGGCTGAAAGACTGTAAACTGTATTACCAAAAATCAGACTTAATTCATGCGTCCAAATGACCTCATAAACAAGTCCGCAAGCGCCGGAAAAGAAAAATAAGAGCCAGACAATTTTTGTGTTTAAAGGTGTCAATTCAAAAACTATTTAATCTTTGCAATTGATAGCTGGCACCCTCTTTCAAAATGAGCAAATGATTAACCGGCAAATCTCGATAGGATTCAGTCAAACCGCTCGGCCAACGAATTTCAACCGAGTCTATTTTATTCAGTTTTTCAAGACCAAAGGTAAGCCTAAGGTCGTTTGCAGATAAATAGCTGCCCGCACTCCTGACTTCTTCGATTTGCACCAGAGAGCCTGAAACAACTTTTACTCTAGCACCGATGCCGTCGCGGTTGCTTTTAGTTCCGACGGTTTTTATTTTTAGCCAATTATTGTGATTCCCGCTATCGTTGCGAAATAGGTTGGCGGTCTGGTTGTTGTTTGAAATTAAAACATCGATATCACCGTCGTTGTCATAATCACCAAACGCTGCGCCCCGGCCTACTTTTGCGATTTGAAAGTCTCGGCCCAATTTATCGGAGACATCGGTAAAAAAACCTTGTCCGTTATTTCCGAAAAGTTGGTCTGGTTGGGCATAGGTGATATTATCTTTAAAAAGCTCAACATTATCCAAAACGTGTCCGTTGGTGACATAAATATCTAAATCGCCATCTAAATCAAAATCAAAAAAGTTTGTACCAAAACCGAGCGAAAGAAGACTGGAGATCCCTAATCCGGAAACATAAGTCATATCTCTGAAAAAGCCACTCCGCTGGTTCTGATAGAGCGTATTAGTCTCATTGCTAAAATTAGTAACAAAAATATCCAGGTAGCCATCGCCATCGTAATCTCCTAAATCCACACCCATGCCGGCCTCGCTAACTCCATCCTCGTTATAACCCACACCTGATTGCAACCCCATTTCGGAAAAGGTGCCATCACCATTATTGCGGAATAAAAAATTTGGCGTCTTGTCATTGGCAACATAGATATCCTGATCGCCGTCGTTGTCAATGTCGCCGCACACAACCCCCAGCCCTTTTCCGGAAGGATTGTAAATTCCCGCTTTCATAGTCACATCAGAAAAGGTGCCGTCACCATTATTTCGATAGAGGATATCCGCAACGCCATCATATGCATTTGGATGACAATAAGCGCGTATCCCCCTGGAACCCTGGCCGCACTTTATGTGGTTTTTAATCGTAAAGTTCACATAATTGACGACATATAAATCCAAATCTCCGTCGTTGTCATAATCTAAAAAAGCAGCGCTTGCACTCCAATTGTCATCGTCTACCCTCGCGGCTAAAGTAACGTCGGAAAAAGTGCCATCCCCGTTGTTACGATAAAGCACATTTGTGCCAAAATTGGTCAAGAAGATATCAACAAACCCATCGTTGTTGTAGTCGGCAACAGCACAGCCAATTCCGTAACCGGTATCACCAACTCCTGCCTGTTTAGTGACATCTGTGAATCTGCCGTCGCCCTGATTTTGATACAACATATTGGTGGGCGTTTCTTTTGCTGAATATCCGGGCAGCGGTGCGCCATTCACAAGATAGATATCCAGATCGCCATCGTTATCGTAATCGAAAAATGCACAACCGGAACCCATGGTTTCCACATAATAGCGCTCGCCTGCGCCGCCGTGAGTATGCTTGAAATTTACTCCTGCTTCCGCAGTTACATCTACCAATTGTGGAAAGTGTTTGTTGTTTAATTTCCCCTCGGCATGCATTCCCAACTGAAATTTGGCAACGAGGAGATGAGGGAAACTTGAAAACGAGGCAAAAATGGCAATGACTAAAAATAGCACGAAACTCATCCTTTAAACAACATTGTGCCTAGTGGAGCGTTTTCGAAATAACATTGCAATGGGTCGGTGTGATGTGTTTGGGTGTTAGAAGTGTTAGAGTGTTAATGACTTTTCTTCCTAAGTTATTTTATTTTAGATACTTGAATCCCTTAACACCTTTAACACCCAAACACCTGAACACTTCTTTCCTCAATGCTACGCTATTTACAGAACGTTCCATTAGTTACTGACATTGACGATAATCGAAAATCCCTCGAACATATATTCATGATTGCCATCTGTCACCTTGAATTCTATTGTACTATCTTGAATCGCTTTAAATCCCTCATGCATCCGACGGAGATAGACGCGGCCAACAAGCGGCTCATTGTGTGCGGGTAAAAGTTTATCAACTTCATCAAAAAACTGGCCCAGCATCGCGGCCGTTTGAGCATACGCGTCAAAATCCGATGCTGGAAGATGTGCGTATAAGCTCGCGGGATAAAACGTATCGCCGGTAAACAAGAGCCGGTGTTCTCGATCGAGAAGGCAAAGCGCATCAGGTGCATGGCCCGGTGTCATCACAACTTCTAATGTACGCTTTCCCAGTTCTATCTTCTCTCCGTGGC
>JADFPY010000094.1 GCA_022562085.1 candidate division KSB1 bacterium
AACAAATAAAACACTAAAAACCGGGAGTGCCCAAGGTATCCTTCGATGTTATCTCCGAAAATCCACAGGTAAAGCATGTTACCGCCTAAATGCAAAAATCCGCCATGCAAAAACATGGAGGTTACCAAAGTATGAAGGTCTTGCAGCTCAATTATATTACTTGGAATTACCCCTAATTGAAAAACGGCATTTTTAAGACCAAATTGGATTTCAAAGTAAAAAGCCACAATATTTGCAGCAATGAGACCCACTGTAAAAATCGGCGGGCGCAACCTTGGGTTGTCATCTTTGAGAGGGATCATGCTAGTCCAGTGATTCCTAACCTAATTAAGTTTAAACACTAATTGGCATTTTGTTTGTCCGGTATGCTGAAGAGTCATTAAAGCCATTGCATGGTCATTGGGTCATTAAAAAAATGACAATAAGTGGCCAAATGACAACGAATGACTCTCAAAACCAGGTTTTGCCATTCATATCCGGTTTTTTCCCTATATGTATTATTATTTAGAAATCAAAGCACTAGCGGTTCAATCTATCCAGAAAACGGAGGTTTTAGTGGTCACGTTTTTTGCGTTATCTTCCGCTTTCACATTAATTTCGTAACGCCCGGTGGCAAGGGGTTCTTTGATATCATAAAATATTCTTTTGCGCTCCGGATCGTACTCAGCGATCAACCTGCGGCCGTTGAGCCTGATTTCAATCTCCTCTTCGCTTTTGATACCAGATAGAGTATCCTGGATATTCAACGAGATTCGAGGCGTCCGGTTTTTTAAACGTACATTGCGACCGGGCCGGATTCTGGTGATTTCCGGCGGTTCACTATCCCGGATCAAAGCAAACTGCTCAAAACTTAAAATTTTTGCCGACATTGAGCCGGCGTTTACATCGAAGCTATTGTCTATAAATATCCATTTCCTTTTGCGCAGGTCTTTGTAATAAACACCCAGCTTTTCGGGACTCGTTTCCAAATGTGGAATTCGAATATGCACAAACGCGCCTTGATTCAATAAAACATCTTTGGGTTCAATATCATAAATGTGGCTTGCAAAATCATATTTTTTTGAGAATCGGGTACTGTCAATCACAACGCGTGTGTAAATGGGCCGATAAAGCGAACCGGACCAAAAATTAACCCAAAAATTCTCGTCGCTGGAGACCATGCGGCCGGTTTTTCGAGGCCTGATTGGTCTCGCCTCAAATTGCTCAAATTTCGAAAATGCTTCGCCATTCAAAGATTCAGTGGTAATTTTTAAAAGATGGAAATTGCCGCTAAGTCTGCTTAATTCAATTCGTCCAATAAATTTTTTTAAATCCGTTTGTTGAATTTTAATCTCAACCGGATTGGGTCGATCCGGATACAAAATGATATCAGGAATACTTCCTAAGATGTTTTTTGACGAGATTGCTAACCGTATGTAATCGTCATAATAATCATAATAAAAAGTTAACTGCGGTGCATGATCGGTCTCAATTGGCTGCGGGTGAACATAAAAAAACGGCCGGGAATTGACCTTGAATTCATCTCTTGCATTTATTTTTAGAACTAACGGCTTTACTGAAATATCTTTTACCAAAACTGCGCTGGCACTGTTTTCAGCTTTATCCAGATTCCCTTCTCCGCCTTTTTCTTCTAAGTAGCTATCATCTTCCGACCACGATAATGGAATTGGCTGCCAATGATTGCCATTTAAAACAAATGCTTCTAATTCACCGACTTTTTTCAGGTCGTAAGTTACGACATCCCTGAGACTCAATTCTCCGTTCTCACCTTCGGCAATCACCGGATAGATATTAAAAGCGGCGCCCACCCGTACTTCGCCGCGAACAGTGCTGGTATTTCCCATGTAATCCGCTGTTTCGATCCGGAACTCATGAAGCCCCGGGTATAAAGAGCCGGAAGAGGCCTTCATGCTTTGCCCGGGTGAGCCAAGATTTGATTTCGATTGAAGGTTCGGGTTGGCAGTTAATGAAGCGCTTTTGAGAACGCCTGCCCAAAGTTTATTCGGCCGGTAGTAGGATTTCGTGTTGTACTTATCTTTGTACAATTTATAAAATCGTCCAAACTGCCGGCGGGATAAACGGTAGTCTCTCTCGAGTTCAACCATGCGGTTTTTTTGAAACGACAGTTTATCGTATGAATACTCAAAACGCAAAGCATCATCCACGAATAATTTAAGACTATAAACGCCATAGCCGCTGAACGAAGTCACACCTTTGTCAAAACAGCGAACCGCAATCCCGACGTTCCCCCACATCGAGATTGGCTCCTTTATAATATATTCGCCGGAGCGAACCCACTGCGGCGTCACTACGACCGGCTTGAAATCACCATTCACCTCGGAGTTGACATCCAGCGGGCTGAAGCTGACTCTTCGAACAATCGGCTTCACTCTATCCGAAATTTGATATCCCTTGGAAAGCGGATTTAAAGGGAGATTATTGGAATCTCGAATTTCAAAGTGCAGATGAGGCGCGCCGATCCCGGTCTGCCCGGAGTAAGCGATGACATCGCCTTGAGACACAGGTATTTGGCCCTTTTTCAAATATAAATTAACCCGGTATTTTCCCAAACGCCCCTGCTCTCTTTCAACGAGGTTTTGAATTTTATCGTTGAACTTTGAAAGATGCGCATAAACCGCCGTTTCCCCGGTATCAAGCTTTAAGTAGACAGCCTTGCCGTATCCACCGGGCGAAACAGACACTCGCAAAATGTATCCGGGACGAATAGCGAAAATTTTGTACCCTGTTTTTCCCCAGGTTTTAACATCAATACCAGTATGAAAACGCCGTGCCCGGTATTCACCGAAAACAGAAGTCAAATATTTGCTAGCGTCCGTAGGCCATAAGTATTTCAGAGAATTGGCAGGTTTATTTTGTGTTAAAGCAAAGGAGGGTAAGACAATTAAAAACAATAGAGGTGTTAAAATTTTACGCATGGTGCAAGCTCACATTGATGTTTTTTAAAAGATCAGGTTTGTCTGTTATAATGGCGTCAACTCGCATGTTTGTAAGTCGCTCCATCATAGCGGGCTCATTTACGCTCCAAACGACACAATAAAAACCCAACGTCTGGACTTTTTTGATAAATGCATCTTTCGCCAGGCTTTTTTCGAGATGAATCGCTTTGGCCCCGGCAAATTTTGTTAAGAGAATCTCTGAGCGGCCCACATTGAAATTTTTGTCAATCAGAAATCCGGTTAACAATTGATCATCGATTTTTTTAAGCCGCCGCATAACCAAAGGGTTGAAAGAAGAAATGATAGTTTTGTATTCAATCCCGTAATGACGTAAAACTTCTACTACCTTCTTTTCAATACGGTTCTTTGGAATGCCGTTGGTTTTGATCTCAACGTTCAGAAGCGCTCTATCACCGAGAAGATCAATGACTTCTCCGATGGTTGGTATCTGCTCATCGGTCATGCCATCGTGAGTTTTGATTCTTAACTCCTTTAACTCTTCAAGTGTTTTATTTTTAATAAATCCCCGGCCGTTTGTCATGCGGGCCAGAGTGGGATCATGAAAAACCACCAATTCGCCGGTTTTGCAGGTTCGCACATCCAGCTCAATTCCGTGCGCACCTAACTCGACCGCGGCTTTAAATGCGGCCATGCTGTTTTCAGGCGCCGAAGCCGTAAACCCGCGATGGGCAAAATTCAGCGGCTTTTGTTTAAAAATTGAGTTTTTTCCGTCCACTGATTCCCTCGATTAATCAATATCTGACATTATAAAACAGTGCAATAGTTCTTAAGACATCTCTCAATGAGTTAAATAAGTTAAAACTTTTCTTTACATTTACAACTTAAAAAACCGAAAAATGTATTTCCAAATTGACTCATTTTTTGCCAAAAAGCAGCCGGATTTTTTCCAGAACCTTTCCAGTCAACCACCTGAAACGGCAGGTTGGGGTTGACAAATATTTTAGCCAATTGTCAGCCGTTTCCCCGAAAACTTGCTCTCCTGTCAAGTTCGCCAAAATCCGCAGCAATTGCACATGCACTTTTAAGTACATCGGAGAAGCCAGGCGGCGAGTCGGGTGAAGATCGTATAAATTCCAATAGCCAGTGTCGTAACGATGGAGATTTTTTATCAAGCCACGAATCGCGATCTGGAATAAATCCTGGGCTTCGGAATTCTGCCAGAAGATTGCATAATCCAAAATTCCTAACAGAGCAAAGATGTAACCATTTAGCACCAAAGACGGAGTCTCGGTTGTAAATTCCTCGAAAATCAGTGAGCCGTCCGGAAAGCGGGCTGTGACGCCGCCTTCCGAAACCGGATGCAAAAAAGCTCGAAATGCTCTTTGAGTAATTTCAAGGATTTGATCATCCGGTGCGAGTTGGTATGTTCTGAGCAAAAGTGAAATGCCCTGGCCTTGAGCCATTCCGGAAATCCATGGCGCTTTGGCGCCGTAAAATTCTAAATCATAGTCATAAACCCAGGCGCCAATATCTCTTTGCCAATCTCTGAAATTTTCAACCAGCCAGGCCGCAGCAGCTTGAACAATTTTCAACTCAGTTTCATCATTTGAAGGAACATACTTCTGTAGATGGTACAGACCGTACTGGGAGACGGTGATTGGATTATATTGCAGTCCGAGCTTTTTACCCATATAAACTTGCGGAATGCCATTTGCGTCTAGTGAATAATCGAAGTTTTCAAGCCCGCTCCAATCAAAAGGGTAAGCTAAAGGCAGGGTCTGTTTTTTCAAGGTCTAATTTGTTTACTGGTTGCTGCTTCCATTTCCAACAGACTTAAATTTATAAATCTTTACAGTCGGGCCTAAATTCCAGAAACCAGGTTTAAATTCTTTCAACAGAATCAACTCCTTGGATTCGAAAACGCTCTGGTAAAAGCTACGGCCGTTTTGATAGCTGAGCCAGGCCGGCGTTCCCTGTTCAGGAGGTCTGCTTTTAAAATAGCGATCGTAATTATCACTCGAAACCATGACGTACTTAATCCTGGCATTTTGGACCGCTGACAACTTAGGTAGTCTTGTCTCTAAAAGCTGCCGCACATAAGCATTTTTAGCCACACCGCCACTCGCTTTGTCTTTAGCTAAAATACGCAATTTAAAATCCTTCCTCAGATTGATTAATTGGTAAGAAACCCGTCTGAGTTTTTCCTCTAGTAACCTTTCTTTTATCTCCAAAGGCAGCCACCGGCTTTCATCGGAGTTTCTAAAAAATCTCCCAGGGTCGAAAAGGTTTGGTCCATAAAAATAATTTTCGTAGGCAATCATCCCATCATCTGGAATGCTGGCTTCAATCCAATTTTTTGCTGGAGTGCGAACGTCTGTCTGGGTCAACCGGATATCCTGATAGACAATATTGACGGCAGCAGGCAAGAAAATAAGTATCAGCAAAAAAACGCGGAGAAACTTATTCAATCTTTGATTGAGAATATCATTCAAAAAAATCGCCGCTAAGATTGAAAGGGCAGGATAAATCGGCATTAAATAATGAATACTGGTACGTTGCCATAGACCGATAAATAATAGAGATGAAAGAGCAAATGAAAGCAGTAGGAGCTGCTTTCTTTCCTTTTGAAAAATAGCATATATAAACCCGGCAACCAAGACCACTCCGACACTCCAATCGGAAAAAATTATTTCCCAAAGCGGCCAAACCAGAGGAACTGAGGTGAAGTGTCCAACCATTCCGGTTGAAACGTGGGCAAAAGTGTATTGCAGAGTACCCCAAAAGGATGAAAAAGAAAACAGCCCGTAAGGAGAGCCTAACAAAAAACCAATAAAACATGCAGCAACACTGCCGGCAAGATTTTTGAACAACTCTGGCAATGCTTTTCTGTAAAGAAAAATTTGAGCAAATAACAAAGGTACAAGGATAAATCCAGCATTGTATTTTGTAGAAATAGCCAGTCCTGAAACTATACCAGCTACAAAAGACGATTTTAATGAAGGTGCCTCATAAAACCCTAATATCAAATACAGCGCCAACGCGGACATGAAAGCTACAGTGGGTTCGATTAAAATCCAGTGAGATAGATTTACGTGGGTGAAACTCAACCCTAAAACTGCGGAGGCCAAAAGCGCAATTCTTTTAGAAAAAAACCGCTGGCCTATTTTATAGGTCAACCAAATGGTTGCAACGCCAACGAGTACGCTCAAAAACCTTCCAACAAAAAAAAGTCCGGTCGGGTCAATAAAATAAGCCGTGCCGAATTCTACAGCATTTTCAAACACGCCAAAAAGTTTGCCAAAAATGAAATACAGACCATAAACTGCAAAGAGCAGATACGAGTAAAAACTCGGATAAACGAAATACGTTGGCTCCAAACTTTTCTTCGCCCCATAGGCCAGGGAGTTGATGACATTGAACGGTTCATCTGAGTTATAAAGTGAGGGCAGCCCATACCAAATCCCAACGAACCTGAAGACAAATGCCAATCCTAAGATTGCTAGAATATACTTGTGTGGGGATATTTTTGAGAGGAATTGCATGTCTTTTTAAGCAGATTTTTTTCGGCTCAAAATTATTTTCAATTTATTTAATTCTCTGCGCTCAAAAAACCCGGTCAAAAACAGCAGGACCGGAAAACTCAAAAGAAGTCCCAGCTTTAGCAAAATTTCCCAGGAACCTTGAACCGTGTATCCAAAATAAAACACCACCGAAGCAACCGCTATCAATTTAAGCAGGCGGCCAAATTCATACGGAATCGGGTAATAGCGCCGCGCAACGAAATAAAGAAACCCGCTCATTACAATGTAGCCGGCGACTTTTGCATAACCGGCTCCCATCATGCCAAATTTTGGAATTAAAAATAAGTTTACTGCAACGTTGACTGCGAGTCCGGCGCCGGTTATAATTGGCAGGAACTTCGTTTTCATTTTCAAGTGGATGCCAACAACAAAATTCACATAAACGCCATAAATTAACTGAGCAAGTAAAATGAGAGGCACCACCTTCGTACCCTGCCAATATTTTTCATCAATGAGGGTCACGCCAAAAAAATCAAATTGGACGAGTTGATCGATAAAAAAGGAGGCGGTCAAGAAAAGGCAGGCGCCAATTACGGCAAAATAAGTTAGAATCTTAGCGAATATTTCTTTGGCATCCTCCTGTTTGGAAGTGGTGAGAAAAAACGGATGCCAGGCGAATCGGAAGGCGGCGACCAACAAGGCCATTATCAATCCAAGCTTTACACCTGCATTATAAATACCGGTTTCTCCAAGTCCAACCAGCCTTTCCAAAATGTATCGATCGATTAAATCCAGCAAGACAACGGACGAAGCGGAAGGCAGGTATGGCAGCCCGAACTTGAGCAGCTCTTTAAAATCAGCCCAGCTAAATTGCAGCGAAACCTGCCGGATTAAAATGAACATGACCATCAAAAAAGTCACCCCGGAGGTCCAGACATTCGCCAGGAGAATACCGGTGACCCCTTTCTTTAAAATCACTACAAAATAAACATTTAATGAAACACTGGTGATCACATTTAAAAACTTCAGCAGAATAAAGGTGACGGATTTTTCTTCGGCTCGCAGAAATAAAAAGGGTAAGAATGCCGAGGCGTCGAACAAAAGGATAAAACTGGACAGTCGAATCAAGTGGGCGTAATTACCTTGCGTAATAAGCACGCTTGAGCAAAAACCAGCGTTGCGGTAAATCAGTACAGTTAGGATACCAGCTACAACCAACACTGCCCAGAAGGCGGTGCTGAAAACTCTTTTCCGTTGTTTGGGGTCATCGCTCAAAATAAAATAGCGTAAAAACGCCGCGTCAATTCCGTAGGTGTAAACGATGGTCATGAGCGCGATAAACATGTAAACAATCGCCAGTACGCCAAAGTCGTTTGTGTTGAGCTGGTTTGTGTGAAGCGGAAGCAGAAGAAAGGTCACGAGCCTGGTGACGATATTCCCGAGACCGTAAACCGCAGAATGTTTGGTTAGGCGTTTGAGACTTGATAGCATTAAAAGGTTAATTTAGTTTAAAAAAATCGAATAAATATAGGGATAAGGCTCAGAAAAATCAAGATATTCCAGCAGCCCGTGTGCCATACTATTTGAAGGAAAATTATAGCATTTTTTGCATTTGTCTCAGTTTGGGCTTATTATTAAAGTAAGTTCACAAACAAAACGGTCGATAATATAAATAGGAGGGCAAGAACCAATTTAAATTGCAATTATACTCCGGGCAAGATTGTTGTTATAACTAAAAAGGCCACGAAGATTCTGAACTGTTAATCAACCAAAGGTGGTGATTCAAGTGATTAGAGCCAATTGTCGAGACAAATTCAATGCTGATGATTTTGCTTTTATTGTTAATTCACTTGCAAAGGACTCCAAAAACAAAGTTGCCCTCACAGAACTTTTAACAGACGCAGAAAGCCGTGACGTGATTCTCGATCAAAAAGAACTCTTTCTGAATGTTGTGCAGAAGTCACGCATTAGCAAAATTTCCCCCTACCTCTATTTTTATGTATTAGCCCGAAAAACTTTTTTGGAAAATGATATCGACGATCGGGAGATCACCGATTACATTGCCTGCATGTTAGCCGAATTTTGCAGCGCTCAACGTTCCCAAACTATCTCACAAAATCACTCCAGGTCGTATCATTACCTGGTAGATATTATGACCGACTTTGTGGAAGCATCCTCATTTGAAGCTTTCTACCTTCGAAGCCACCTGGGCAATTATGCCCTTTTTATGACCGGGTTCTTTCCCGACGCCATTTATCAAAAATCGACTTATGGCAGAAAGACACCCGGTTTCGAATACTATGAAAACATGGGCAAAAGCAGTTACCGCTGGGCTTCCCAACACCGGCTGGCGATTAAATACAGCCTGGTTGAAACTCTGGCGACTTTAGCTGAACGATTTCGGCAGGTCAGAATCGCTCTGAACAATCTGGCGGATAACTACGTTGACATTCAAAACGGGCGGGACAGTCTGGACAAAATGCTTCGGCAAATCTTCTTTGGAAATCAGAATAACAACACTTATGAGGCTTGAGACCATCATGTCCCTACTAAAAGAATTACAACAGCTCACGGAACGAACTTACCGGCAATCAAGCGGGATTAATCTTGAGCAGTTCATCATCGGCACGGGGCGTTTCCAGGATCTCCAAAAATTCTCATCCAAAGAAAGCTTTGAGTTATCCGACAGCGCCAGAGTGTTTTTCAGAATTTTAGAAGGAAAGCTCTATCTGGCTATTTATTTTTCAAATTACATTATTTCCAGGCTAGAAAAATATGATCCGCGCAAAGGCTTGCATGAAAAAAACATCTACCCGTTCATGGTTTTCATTGAAGAAATAAATCACGGAATTCACACTGCTCTAAAATACCTCGCAGGCGAAAAAGAAATTGAGACAGAGGAATTTATCCGCGACCTGGAGCTATTAGCGAAGATCGATACTTACCAGATTCTTAAATTCTTTGTTGCATATTTCAACGCTTCGAAAAAACTGGAAAAATTTGACAAGCTCTGGCTGCGCCATCACCTTTTTGAGCGCGGCAATTTTTCATATCAATCCGGCAGGCTAAGCACCCGCTACAGTGAGACCAATTGGTTAGGTGAAAAATATGTTCGATATTTAGATGGAATTCCGCCTAATCACAGACTGGCTGAAATGAGAAGATTTAGAGAGTTGAATTATCCCCTGAAGATGCAGTACATTCGAATGCTGCCGGGGTGATTTATTTGTTGAGCTGCAAAATGACGCCAATATTGTTTCGCAGCACCAGCCCGTACATTATATTTAAGACCCCAAGCGTAATTTGAGCGGCTTTTTTATTTTCTTTTTTAACTTGTCCCATAACAAATAAAACACCACCTGTAACCCCTCCTTTTATAAGGATTGCCAAAGGTCGATTCTTAATAAAAGCCCTTGCGATTGGGTTCGCTTCTTTTGCTCCTCTGTCCAAACTATAGAATGTTGTGATCAAATCTAGCGTGTTTAAGGCAACGTAATTTACAGCCAGAGATTTATATAACCAATCACTCGATTGCTTGCGTGGCTTTATGATTCCTTTCGATTCTTTCAGCAAAACTTCCTGGCTGAATTTTTCCTGAGTCAATCCGTTCTTACCAATTAAAACTGTAAACCCAAAAACCAGGCAGAAAATAAGGCGTCCATGCCAATTCATCAGATCCGATTCCTATAAATAACTTTATTACAGGAATCGGAAGACTATTTGAAATAATTAGGATTGTTTCAAATTAACAAAATTGGAGGATGATGAATTAAGGCAAGGATTTAAAAGATCGGTTAGTAAAAGCAGAGCTCAAAAAGGTGATTAATTAATCTTAGGCTTGGTTTATAGATTGTGTGGTTCCTTGACGCCAAGCCTGATCTGACGGCCTAAAAACACCAGGCCAACCACATTCGGAATAACCATTAAACCGATGAGAAAATCAGAGATATCCCAGATAATTTTTACGCCATAAACGGAGCCGATGAAAGCCAAAACACACCAGCTCAATCGATAAATTGTTCCAATGTGGGCCCCTTTCATGACATAGCGCAAAGCTTGTTCGCCATAGTAGGCCCAGGCTACCAATGATGTGAACCCAAAAAGAAGCGAGCAGATCGCCACGAGGATGCCGCCATAGGGAATATTTGCATTGAATGCCGAGGCCACCATCGCCGTGCTCATCTCCCCATTGCTCCAGACGCCGGTAATGACAACTACGGAAGCTGTTGCCATGCAAACGATTATCGTATCAATAAAAACGCCCATCATCGCTATAATTCCTTGACGCATCGGGTTGGAAGTCTTAGCGGCGCTATGAGCAATGCCTGCGGATCCCAATCCCGCTTCACTTGAAATAACGCCGCGGCGAATACCATATTCGATGGTCCGGGCTATTGTTGAACCCGCAAAACCACCCACTGCCGCCACCGGAGTAAATGCACTGGAAAATATTAATTTGATCGCATCCGGCAAATTTTCAATATTTGCCACAAGGATAATAATGACTCCAAATACATAAAGCACAACCATCGACGGCACAAGCCGCTCTGCCACTTGACCAATTCTTTTGATACCTCCCAGCACAACACTGGCGAGAAGCATAGTTAAAATGAGTCCGGTAATCCATTTGGAAATGCCAAATTCGGTAAACATGACCAGGGCAACAGAATTAGCTTGCGCAAGGTTTCCGCCGCCAATGGCCCCTAAACTAGCACATATGGCAAAAATCAAACCCAGCACAGGTAACCCGGCGCCCTTTTCCAAATAGACCATCGGACCACCGAGCAGAGTACCATCTTTACTCTCGATGCGATATTTTACAGCTAAAAACACCTCCGCGAATTTCGTCGCCATACCGAGCGGCGCCATTACGACCATCCAAAAAGCTGCCCCGGGACCACCAATCGCGATTGCCGTTGCGACGCCGGCTATATTGCCATTTCCAATGGTGGCCGCCATCGCGGTGGTTAATGCTTGAAACGGACTAATTTCACCTCTTTCCTCTTGTGTATGATCCCTTTTAAGTTCGCCTTTCATGATCAGTCGGATTGCAAGGCCAAATTTTCTTATTTGAATAGCCCTGCTAAAGACAGTCATGGCGATACCGACAAGAACGAGCAGCGCAATTGTCCAGGGTCCCCAGATAAAATCCGAAATAGTTGCCGCGAAATCTGACATTTCTATGGTTTAGTTAGGAAGCCTTTGACCGGCAAGGGCTTGCGTGTGAGTTTCGTCTTTCAAAACAATTGTACCGTTAACCACAACAAGTTCAACTCCGGATGGGTAGAGATTTGGCACATCATCGGTCGTTCGATCTGCTGCTGCCTCAAGATCGAGGACGACAATATCTGCCGCCATACCCTCTTGTAGTTTGCCGCGATTATCAAGTTTGGCAGAATCTGCCGGTAGGGAAGTCATTTTTCGAATTGCCTCTTCGATGCTAAAAAGTTTACGATCGAGAACGTACTCCTGAATAAATCGAATCGTATATCCGTAGCTTGCGCGGTTCATAACGAAACTTTCAAGGTGTCCATAAGGTGCTGCGATCACACCATCGCTCTCAATACTGCAAATGGGCTGTTGCAAAAGCTTGTCGAGATCCTCGGGAGTTGCGTAGATATGGCGCAGCATGACATTGTAATAATCCTCTTCGTCGTCCAGAACTATTCGAAAAATCGTATCGGTGTAGTCCACTTTTAAAATGTCTGATATTTCCTTAAAATTCTTGCCGACCAACTCAGGATGAGCTTTTGAGCATGTTAAATAGAATTTTTCAAAACCGCCCAAACGGAGCAAATAATTCGTTGGATTTTCAATGTATTCACGACATTGTTCTACAACTTTATGGGACTTTAATCTTTTTAAAATTTCATTATGAGGTCCTTCATAAACCCAGGGCGGAAGCAAAGTCACGACGGGACCCGGTCCCCAAATATCGGGAAAGGTATCAATCCCAACTTGCAATTGTTCTTTTTCAATGGCGTTATAAATTTTATTCAGAATTTTATCAAAAGCTGCTGGGTCGGCATAAGGTCGGGGAGCAAGATGAGACAGTTGAGCCGGCAACCCGGCCCTTCTTGCTATGTTCAGGGCTTCATCGACAGCTTCTTCAAAAGTGTCGCCGCGATTGCGGATGTGACTGGCATAAATTCGATTGTGTTTCGCTGCAATTTCACTCAAGGCCACGAGTTCGTTTTCATCGGCATTATACCCCGGGGCATATTCAAGTCCGGTTGAAAAACCAACCGCCCCGGCGGACATGGCTTCCTCAACCAGCGATTTCATTACGCTCAATTCATTCCGGTTAGCGGGACGAGGCTCATATCCCATCACAGCGAGTCTGACCGTCCCATGTGGCACAAGCGGTGCAACGTTGATCGAGACGCCAGGCGAGGAAAGAGCATCCAGATATTCTGCAAAATTCGTCCAGGCAAAATCAACATCCCAGTTTTCACTAAATCCGATCGTTACTTGCTTGGCGAGCGCTTTGTCGGGAGCGGGTGCAGGGCCGTGACCACAGTTGCCCGTAACGACAGTGGTGATCCCCTGTCGTACGCCGCTCTCAGCAAATCGGTTAACCAGAAGCGAAAAATCCGAATGGCTGTGAATGTCAATAAAGCCGGGACAAACGTATTTCCCTGCCGCTTTCCATTCGGTTTTGCTTTGAACTTTTGAAGTATCGCCAACTTTTAGGATCTTACCATCGTCAATAGCAACATCGGCAACAAAAGCCGGTTTACCGGTACCATCGACAACCGTACCGCCACGGATTATAAGATCAACCATTTTTGAAGTCTCCTTTCCTAATCAATTCGATCGCCATGACTTGAAATTCATTGCTCATGGCTGAAGTCATATGAAGATAACTGATCCTAAAAAGTCGGCTTCAGCCGACTTAAGCTTTGAGCCAGAAAATAAATTTTCTGGCAAGGATGCCTGAACGAACAGTCACACAAATTTCTCAATAATCTCCTGCTTTAACCCCTCATCCACATTCGCCCCCGATGCAATCAAACATACATTTTTCCCCTTAATAGACTCGGGCATTCTTAAAGCACCGGCCAAAGCCGCCGCACCAGCTCCTTCGAGTAAATGACCTGTAAAACGATAAAATAACCCCATCGCCTCTTTCAATTCCTGCTCAGTAACCAACTCCATTTGATCCACCACATCGAGCATCAAATCGACCGCCGCCGGGATCGCCACTCTAACAGCCATGCCACTGGCAAAAGTATCACACTTCTCGGTATTAATCGGATGACCGGCCTCAAAAGACAAAGCCATGCAGGGCGCCTGTTCCGATTGAATACCGATTATTTTAATCGCGCGATTATGTTTTTTGATGACTGTTCCAATTCCGCCAATCAAAGCTCCGTTACCAACCGGTACAAAAACCAGCTCAACATCGGAAAGTTCTTTTATGATTTCATGGCCAATCGTGGCTGTACCTGCCACAATTTC
>JADFPY010000095.1 GCA_022562085.1 candidate division KSB1 bacterium
GAGGTAAAAACCCAAACATTATTTTTGCGGATTGCAATTATGACGATATGCTGGAGACAACCCTGCAATCGTCGTTTGCGAATCAGGGTCAGATTTGCTTGTGCGGTTCGCGCATTTTTATTGAACGACCCCTTTATGATAAATTCAAAAATGACTTCGTTGAGCGTTCCAAAGAACTAAAAGTCGGTGATCCGCTTTCTGAAGACAGCAACCTGGGAGCGGTCGTTTCTCAGCCGCACCTGGAAAAAATCTTGAGTTACATCGAGCTTGCGCAACAAGAAAATGGTACGATTCTGTGCGGTGGCAATCGTGTAAAGGTAACTGGCAGGTGTGAAAATGGTTGGTTTGTCGAGCCGACGGTGATTGAAAATTTGCCGTATGATTGCCGAACAAATCAAGAGGAAATTTTCGGTCCGGTGGTGACGCTCATGCCGTTCGATTCTGAAGAGGAGGTTTTGGTGCAGGCCAACAGCACGCAATACGGTCTGGCCGCAACCATTTGGACGCAAAATTTAACCCGGGCACATCGAGTTGCGAACTTGCTGCAGTGCGGGATCATCTGGATCAATTGCTGGATGCTGCGCGACTTGCGCACCCCGTTTGGAGGTATGAAAAACTCGGGCCTTGGCAGAGAAGGCGGCGTGGAAGCGCTGCGGTTTTTTACTGAGCCGAAAAATGTTTGTGTGAAGTTATGAGCAGCGAAATAACCAAGACTGAAAAAGCTCCAAAACCTGTCGGCGCTTATCCGCACGCACGCAAAGTGGGCAATCTGCTCTTTCTTTCCGGCGTCGGACCCAGAGAGGCCAGCACTGATAAAATTCCCGGCGTCAAATTGGATGAAAATGGCAACGTGACTTCCTATGATATCGAAGCACAGTGCCATTCGGTTTTTAAGAATATCAAAATTATTTTGGAGGAAGCCGGCTCGAGTTGGGATAAGCTGGTGGATGTGACGGTTTTCTTAACCAACATGAAAGATGATTTCAAAACCTATAATCGCATTTATGCCGAGTATTTTAAAGAGAATCAGCCATGCCGGACCACGATTGAGATCAATTGTTTGCCGACACCGATTGCGATTGAGTTAAAGTGTATAGCCACTATATGAAGCAATGTCGAATTACGAATTACAAATAACAAACCTGTGAAGTTTGATGTCATTTCGAAATGACAGAGCTTTTTGCGGAGTGCGACCCCGTCCCGACTTTCCTTGAATCTTTCATGATTATGAAATCGGGAACGAGGCGCACGAAGCCCGCACAGGATCCTTTGCCCGTTTCTCAGGCAAAGAGCCAGAGCGGCCCTACAAAAACACTAACAAAACCACCTAATAAGATTAGGAGAAAGAAATGGCTAAAGTAATGCAACCGCTCGACGTTTTCAGCCTCATGGGATGGGTCGAGGAAAACAAAGAACACCTGCGGCCGCCCATTGCTAACGAGACAATTTTCAAAGGGAACGACACTTTTATTGTGATGGTCTCCGGCGGGCCGAACACACGCAAGGACTTCCATTATAATGAAAGCGAGGAGTTATTTCTACAACTCAAAGGGGACATCAACGTGCGGATTTATGTGGATGGGGAATTTCGCGACGTGCCGATCAAAGAGGGCGAGATGTTTTTGCTGCCGCCGAAGGTGCCGCACCAGCCCCAGCGCTTTGAGAACACCTACGGGTTAATCATCGAGAAGCACCGCGAGAAAGGCGAGAACGACGGCTTCATGTATTTTTGTGAGAATTGCGACCACCTGCTTTATGAGGAATATTTCTTTTTGGAGGATATTGTCAAACAGTTTCCAATTGTACAGAACAATTTTTATAGTTCCGAAGAACGGCGGACCTGCGACAAGTGCGGCACGGTCATGGCGCTTCCCGATAATTGGCAGCAGAGTGTTTCGAAAATGGCGGAAGAGAATCCGTATGCGGATGACCCGCATGCGCCGGTTACCGGAAAGTCGAACTGAAAAAAGTGCTTGAGTGTTCAGGTGCTAAAGTGGTTTAACCGATCACTCTGAATGCCTGTTTTTTGTCCGTTAACACATGAACACTTTAACACACAAACACTTTAAAACCATGCTCAAAATCGATATTCACACACATATTCTCCCGAAAACCTGGCCGGACTTAAAAGAGAAATATGGCTACGGGGGATTCATCCATCTCGACCATCACAAAACCGGCTGCGCCCGGATGATGCGCGATGACGGTCACTTTTTTCGGGAAATTCAGGACAACTGCTGGGATGCTCCCGTTCGAATGAAAGAGTGTGATGGACATGGCGTCGATGTGCAGGTGCTTTCGACCGTTCCGGTTATGTTCAGCTACTGGGCTAAACCGCAGGACACCCTCGACTTGGCCAAAATTCTGAATAATCATATTGCAGAAATTGTTGCTGAGCATTCTACTCGATTTATTGGCTTGGGGACGCTTCCCATGCAGGCACCCAAGCTCGCCATCAAGGAGCTTGAACGCTGTGTGAAGGAATTGGGGCTGGCGGGAATTCAGATCGGCTCACATATCAATGACTGGAACTTGAATGAGCCGGAAGTTTTTGCTGTGTTTGAAGCGGCTGAAGAATTGGGTGCTGCGGTTTTCGTTCATCCGTGGGATATGATGGGCAAAGAACAGATGCCAAAATATTGGCTGCCGTGGCTGGTTGGCATGCCCGCGGAAACCAGCCTGGCAATCTGCTCGATGATCTTTGGCGGAGTGTTTGAACGGCTACCGAAATTGCGCGTTGCTTTCGCACACGGCGGCGGTTCTTTTCCGGCGACCATTGGACGCATCGAACATGGCTTCAATGTTCGACCCGACCTTTGTGCGGTTGATAACAAGGTCAATCCAAGAGAGTATTTGGGAAAATTCTATCTGGATTCACTGGTACATGAGCCTGCGGTTTTAAATCAGTTGATTGATTTAATTGGAGCAGATAAAGTCGCCCTCGGCACGGATTACCCATTTCCTTTGGGAGAATTGGAGCCGGGTAAAATGATTGAATCCATGACGAATTTAGATGAATCAACTAAGGAATGGCTGCTTAAGGGTTCCGCGTTAGAATGGCTGAATTTAGATAAGAGCAGATTCGTCCATTGAGACTCGACATACACATCTCCTCTCAAACTTATCAAATCGACACCGATCGCCCGATCGATATTTCAATTCCATTGAACTTTCATGGCGAGCAGCCCAATGCTTACGGTGTGCCCCATGCTACAGCCAAAACTTACGAAGATGGAAATTTCATTGGGGATACGAGGAGAGGCGGCAGTTGTAATTTCGAGGAATACAAACTCGTTCCGCATTGCAACGGCACGCACACCGAATCTGTCGGCCATCTGGCATTCGACAGAATCTCAATTCATGGGGTTTTGCAGAATAGTATGTTTCCGGCTACATTAATTTCTCTAGAGCCGGTAGATGCTCTCGGCTCTGGAGACTCTTGCCGCCATAAAAAAAATAAAGAGGACAAACTCATTACTCGCGATGGACTAACCAAAGCGATTGAGGATCACTCAAAAGAATTTCTGGAAGCGTTCATCATTCGGACTTTGCCGAACGACATCTCGAAAATGTCGAGGCAATATATGGAAGAGCCTCCTCCCTATTTTTCCATCGAAGCCATGCAGTTGATCGTCGATTTAGGAGTCCAGCATTTGCTGGTGGATCTTCCTTCGGTTGACCGCCCATTGGACGAAGGCAAAATGACAACGCATCATATTTTTTGGGGTGTGCCCGAGGAGAGTCACGAAGTCGATCCGAAAAATCATTCCAAGAAAACCATCACGGAAATGATTTATGTTGCCAATGAAGTTGAGGACGGGCAATATTTTTTAAATTTGCAGATTCCGAATTTTGTGGCCGATGCGGCGCCAAGCCGGCCGGTTCTCTATAAATTGAGGTAATCATGATCAATAAAACTATAAACCACTTGAGTCGTTTTTTTCTCCTCACGATTTTTCTATTCTTTGCCTCGCCATCAAAATCAGAGGCACAACAATCGATCGAACAAGCCCTGGTCAAACATGTCGACGAACACAAAGATCTCGCCATGGCACTGCTCGAACAGGTGGTGAACATCAACAGTGGAACCATGAACTTCGATGGCGTCAAGAAAGTTGGTGATATCTTTCGGGAAAAATTTTCTGCGCTTGGCTTCGAGACCCGATGGGTGGATGGGACAGCATTCGAGCGCTCGGGGCATCTCGTGGCTGAGCACACCGGAAAAGGGCCGCGTTTGCTGCTTATCGGCCATCTGGATACTGTGTTCGAGGCGGACAGTCCTTTTCAACGCTTCCAGGTCATCGACGATTCAACGGCTAGCGGCCCGGGAATCGGCGACATGAAAGGAGGCGACGTCATCATCGTACAAGCTCTGGTGGCGCTGCATGAGGTCGGTGTTTTAAAAGATATGAACATCACCGTGGTGATGACCGGCGACGAGGAACGGAGCGGCCGGCCACTTGATCTTGCCCGCAAAGATTTGATCGAAGCGGCCAAAGCCGCCGACATCGCCATTGGCTTCGAGAATGGCGATGGTGATCCCACCACCGCCATCGTGACGCGGCGTGGCTCTACCGGATGGACGCTTCGGGTAAAAGGCAAGCCGGCACACTCATCGCAGATTTTCAGGGAAGACGTCGGTGCGGGCGCTATCTATGAAGCGGCACGAATTCTGAATGCATTTTACGAAAAGCTAGCCGGCGAGCAGTATCTTACATTCAATCCCGGCTTAATACTCGGTGGTACGGATGTCGATTATGAAGCTTCCCAGGACAGAGGATCCGCATTTGGGAAAAACAATGTCGTCGCCGGACAGGTGGTCGTGTCCGGGGATCTTCGTACCATTTCACCGGCGCAGTTAGAGCGCGCTAAAGCGACCATGCAAGCCATTGTGAGCCGGCACCGGCCCCAAACTTCTGCCGAGTTGAAATTCCGAGATTCCTATCCCCCTCTCGCCCCGACCGCGGGCAATCGACGATTGCTCAAGATTTTCGATCAGGTCAGTCGTGATCTCGGCTTTGGCCCCGTTACTGAAGTCGACCCGATGAGGGCAGGCGCCGCAGATGTGTCGTTTACCGCCGGACACGTCGAGATGGCCATCGACGGTCTCGGACTGGGCGGCGCCGACGACCACACGGTCAATGAAACCGGCGATTTGAGGACTTTGCCGTTACAAACGAAACGGGCCGCCGTGCTGCTTTACCGCCTCTCAAAGATAAAGAAAGAATGAAAACTTAAACATGGGTCAAGAATCGAACAAACAAACGCATGACAACCTTTAAAACCGACAGGTCCTTTGCCTTAGAATTGGACGCAAAAGATCCATTGGCAAAATATCGAGACCAATTCCACATCCCCAAACAAGATAATGGTGAAGACTGTATCTACTTTTGCGGCAACTCCCTCGGATTACAGCCTAAAACCGCGAAGGCTTATGTCAACGAGGAACTAGATGACTGGGCGAAATTAGGCGTCGAAGGACACATTCAGGCGCGGCACCCATGGAAACCGTACCACGAATTTCTGACCGAACAAACCGCGCGTATGGTTGGCGCAAAGCCTATCGAGGTGGTGGTTATGAACACGCTCACAGTGAATTTACATTTGATGATGGTTTCCTTTTATCGGCCCACACCCACCAAACACAAAATTGTTATCGAGGCGAACGCCTTTCCTTCGGATCAATATGCCGTACAGTCGCAAATAAAACATCACGGCTTTGATCCGCATGCAAGTCTCGTTGAGCTTTCTCCAAGAGATGGCGAAAGCTATATTCGCACGGAAGATATCGAAGCCTTTATTGAAAGAGATGGCGACTCAATTGCCCTTATTATGTTGGGGGGGGTCAATTATTATTCGGGACAAGCATTTGAAATGGAGCGCATCACAATGGCCGGACATGCAAAAAATTGCATCGTTGGCTTCGATCTGGCACATGCTGCCGGAAATCTGGTTTTAAACCTGCACGATTGGAATGTCGATTTCGCCGTTTGGTGTTCTTACAAATATTTAAATGGCAGTCCGGGATGTGTCGCGGGCTGCTTTGTGCACGAGGAACATGCTAACAATTTCGAGTTGCCTCGCTTTGCCGGCTGGTGGGGGCAAAATAAAGAAACCCGTTTCCAGATGGGTCCGGATTTCGACGCCATTCCCGGCGCTGAAGGGTGGCAGCTCAGCAACCCGCCGATTTTACCGATGGCGGTCCTGAGAGCTTCCATGGACATTATCGACAAAGTCGGCGTGAAAAAACTACGTGCAAAAAGTGAGCAGCTCACCGGTTACTTCGAATTTCTGTTGGACCAAATGCAAAGCGACGAAATCAAGATTTTGACGCCTCGAGAACCCAATCAAAGAGGGTGTCAGCTTTCTATAAGAGTGATGCAAAAAGGCAAGTCGCTCTACGAAATATTAAAACAACGCGGTGTCATTTGCGATTGGCGTGAACCGGATGTGATTCGAGTTGCCCCGGTGCCGCTTTATAACACATTTGAGGATGTTTATAATTTTACCCAAATATTCTCTGAGGAATTTCAACAACTCTAACACTTTTAAAACTCGAACACACGAACGCTTTTTTAAATGTCCCCCAAAAAACTAACCCTCATTGGCGCCGGATTAGCAGGCTCGCTTCTCTCTATCTATTTAGCAAGGCGCGGATTCAAAGTCGAAATCTTCGAGCGCCGGCCAGATATGCGCTCGACTGAAATCAGTGCGGGTCGCTCGATCAATCTTGCTTTGTCTGCCCGAGGGCTGCATGCTTTGGAAAAGGTAGGATTAAAAAACAGAATCATGCAAATTGCCATCCCGATGAAAGGCCGCATGCTGCATTCGCTGACGGGAGAACTAAATTTAGTTCCATATGGCCGCAAAGAATCGGAAGTCATCAACTCGGTTTCCCGCGCTGAGTTGAACATGCAACTAATGAGCGCGGCTGAGCAACACGGAGTTGAATTTCATTTCAACCAAAAATGTACAGGAATCGACTTCGAAAGCCGCGAACTTAAATTGCGTGATGAAATCACAAATCAGGATTCGATAAAACAAACTGAAATTGTAATCGGGACGGATGGTTCCGCCTCTGCTATTCGCACCGAAATGGCTAAGGCACTGGATGGCAACTTTACAAAAGATGATCTGGAACACGGCTACAAAGAGCTCACTATCACCTCCGCTGCCGATGGCCGATTCTTATTAGAAAAGAACGCCTTACATATCTGGCCGCGGCGGTCCTACATGCTCATCGCTCTGCCCAATTTGGATGGCAGTTTTACCTGCACCCTGTTCTTTCCAATGAAAGGTGACCCGAGCTTCGAAAGCCTCAAAACGGAAAAGGCGGTTTTAGCTTTTTTCGAAGCACAATTCCCAGATGCGGTCGAATTGATGCCAACCCTGGTGGAAGATTTCTTCACCAATCCAACCGGCGCTTTGGCTACGATTCGCTGCCAACCCTGGCATGTTGCCCACAAAGCTTGTTTGTTGGGGGATGCTGCCCACGCAGTCGTACCTTTTTTCGGACAGGGGATCAATTGCGGTTTCGAAGATTGCGCGGTATTGGATGAATGCGCCGAAAAACACAGAGATGATTGGCAGAAAATTTTTCAGGAGTTTGAAAAACTCAGGAAGATCAATACCGATGCAATCGCTGAGCTTTCTTTAGGAAACTATTTTGAAATGCGCGACCAAGTCGCTGACCCGAAGTTTGCTTTAAAAAAACAAGTGGAGTTTGCTCTTGAGGAGAAGTACCCGGAGAAATTTATCCCAAAATATTCGATGGTTTCATTCCATCGTGTCCCCTACTCTGTGGCTCTCGAGCGGGGCAAAATTCAGGAGACGATTTTGACGGAGCTCTGCGAGCCTATTGATCGCGTGCAAGATTTGGATTGGGGAAAAGCAGGCGAATTGATCAAAACCAAACTGAATTAAAATCGTCACACCTCAAGACGATCTTCATACGGCACCACTTCACCATGTTCGACATATCGTTTGAGTAGTCTGAGGTACATCGCCCAGCAGTAACATGAACTGCGATAGTGCTCGCTGTCTTCAGGCCAACTCAAATGGTGAAACCGCACCTCAGTGATGCCCTCTTTTTCCTCGAGATGAAAGCCCACACGCGTTCCTTGCCAATCTTCAAGCGCATCGGTGAGTTCCAATTCAAACTCGGTGTCCGGAACACATTGGGAAACCACCGCTCGCCAATCGTATTCAGGACCAAACCAGAGTTCGTATACTGCTCCCTTTAACGGTTCCCCCGACGAGCGCTTTGTCCACCAAACGTCGAGGCCTTTCGGCGTGGATACTGCCTCAAATACTTTTTGCTGCGTTGCCTTAATGGGAAAGTGATGAAAAATATCAGCCATTTTGCTATCTCCAAATGAATTCCACCTACCGCGGCCCTGCAAGAACTTCCATCACTTGTTCTCATAACGGAATGTTCTTCGCGGACGCCCGGTGCGCTTCAAACCCTCCAAACTTCGATGACCACGATTCGGGTCACGCCCTAGTTTTATTTATACCAGAAATTCTGAAACTGCTTGAATTTAACCATTCTATAATTTGCATGCAATGCAATTTTCTCTTGAGGATAATTTAAAATCTAAAATAGTCCGTTGGGAGTTTCTTCTTTTGTTAAGACCATTCCTTTGTCAGCAACCCCAATTTGAAAGAAGACTATCAAGGCTAAAAGTACCATCAAACCCGTAAAAATCCAATAATAGGCAGTATAGTTTTCACTCAAAAGATCAACCTGGTAAACTTTCTCTATCAAAGTCATGGAAGCATTAAATGAGGCGTGTAAAATCGCTACAATCAGTACGCTTTCACGGGATTTCATATAAAACCAGGTGAATATAAAAGAAAACGCGATTACCTGAATAAAAAAAGGTAACAACGGATCTTCTTGACCTTTATTACTAAGGAAATACGCTGGTAAATGCCATAATGCCCAAACAACTCCGATGACCAGAGTTGAGTACAAATATCTATATTTCTTGGTCATTTCAGAAAGCATGAATCCGCGCCACCCGAACTCTTCCCCGAAACCACCACCTAAAAACAGTTTGAACAACAAAAGCTGCAAGAAAATCCAAATCCAGGAAACGGAAAAGGAATCTCCATTTTTATTGAGTCCAGACATATCTGAAGAAATAATCAGAATAATTGGCGGGCCAATGAGCGCTAAAGCAGTTAAGGAAAAACTCCGGTTTAGTTTTATTCCCTTTTAAAAAAGCTTTTTTAGCCCATCCTTTCCTTGCATGGAGTAGGCCGTGATAAAGCCGGCAAGGGTCGGACCGTACTTTGCAACAACGCCCGAAAATGGTTTGTCTGTCAATCCCAGTTTTTTTTCAACTAGACCCAAAAGGATAGCAAAAATTACCCGACAATATAAGAAATAAAAAAAGTCGTTAGAATAAATGATGTGATGGGATTTTGATTTGTAATTGTTCTCATGAAAACCTTGCCACCAAAATATACTTATAGTCGGTTCTTTTTTGTTCAACCACAATTATTAAATTATGAACTTTATTTTTGAATATTACTTCAAGGCCTGCTCAAAATCCGCAATAATGTCTTCCGTCGACTCAATACCGACGGACATTCTAATCAGGTTATCTTTAATGCCAAGCCGCTGCCGGTCTTCCGGGGTCATACCCGCGTGTGACGTAATCGCCGGTCTGGTTAAAAGGGTCTCAACGCCGCCGAGACTTGGGGCAATAATTGGTAAAGTTGTGTTCTTCATAAACCGCTCGGCCTCTTCAAGACCTCCTGCTAATTCGAAACTCAACATACCGCTGAAACCGTCGAACAACTCACGCGCACGCTGGTGCCCTGAATTATTTTCCAAGCCCGGGTAATTAACTGTAGTGATCTTTGAGTGCTGTTCCAGAAATCTTGCGATTTTGAGTGCGCTTTCGTTCTGGTGTTTCATGCGCACCGCCAGGGTTTTGACGCCGCGGTGCAGTAAAAAGCAGACATGCGGGTCCATGGAGCCACCGAGATGATTAAGTTTGTGTGTGATCTGCTCGATAAGTTCTCGGCTGCCAATCACCGCTCCGCCAACGATATCCGAATGCCCGTTGAGATATTTCGTGCAGCTATGTAGGGAAATATCGAAACCGAAATCAACCGCGCGGAAATTATAGGGGCTCGGAAATGTATTGTCGATCATTGAAATTAAATTATGTGCTTTGGCAAACCGCACAATCGCTTTGAGATCGCCGACTTGCAAAAGCGGATTGGTCATCGATTCCACGTAAATCGCTTTTGTAGTTGGTTTCAGTTTTGCTTTCCAGGTCTCCGGTTGGTCGCCGTCGATGAAATCATACGAAATGCCGTAAGAAACAAAATCCTCTGTTATCAAACCGTGAGTGCCGCCGTAAAGGGTATCTTGTGCGAGCAAGTGGTCGCCTGAAGACAGTATGGTCAGCAGCGAGGTTGAAATCGCGGCCATGCCGCTCGCGGTTACGAGCGCCGCTTCAGCGTTTTCCAAAGCTGCTAACTTTTGATGCAGCGCTATATGGTTTGGCGTGTTGTTTAAACGAATATATTTTAAATCATGATAGCTAGCCTCACCAGCGTACTCAAACATGGCCGATTGATAAATCGGCATGCTGACCGCGCCGTTGATTCGAGGATCCGGTTCACCGCTGTGAATGAGTTTCGTTTCGAAGTGCTTGAACTCTTTCGACATAAATCATCTCCTTATTGTTTGGGAAAGTCAAAACATGAGCTCTTAATTCTTTAAAAAGTGACGATCGTTAAAATTTATTGGACGCAGAGAATCACAAAGAACTCAAAGATTCAATTTATTTTCTTATGATACCGCCTTTTACAAGGTTGAGTTGAAATTTAGAAGTAAAACTATATTGTATTCTTATGCTATTACATGTGAAGGTTTGCATTTTTTTTGCAAAATTTTTAATACCCCACAGATTAAAACAAATTTTAAGAAATTAAAGAACGGATCCTTAATCAGATCAAAATCTGGGTGTTATCTGCACAAGAAATCTGCAACACTCTATTTTTGGCAAAGTTCTATTGCCGCAGATTCCTTACTACAAGAGTAACAACGAATTCCACAAATTAACGCAAATTTGAATAATTGAAATTCTTGTGTAATTCGGGTGATTCTTCCTTAGCGTTATTTGGGTGCGGCCAAAGGCTGCGCTGGGTGAATCAGAAGCCAAATATCTCTTATAGTTCCATGTCTGCATTTCCTTATCTTCTCATTTATTTATTTTTTTTCTCTGTGAGTTATGTGCTACTTAGTCTTCCCGGCGTCCTGTTTGCAGAACTCCTTTAAGGAACGACTGGGACTCATACTGTACATTTTCATTGCAAATTTAAAAATTAAATGTATTTTTAATTTAAGAAGTCAACCAAATGTTATTTAATTAAAAAACGAATTGCAAGAAGTTTTTAAATAATGCCCCTTTCTATCCAGGCGCTGATCGCCGCTTCTCCAATTTTTCTGGCAGGCGTTTTACTCATCGGATTTCGTTGGCCCGCAAAAAGAACGATGCCGGCGATTTATGTCATTTCTGCTGTCATCGCTTTTGCAGTTTGGAAAGTCCCCTTTTCCCATATCATGGCTTCAACCATTCAAGGACTCTTCATCACATTCAACATTCTTTACATTATTTTTGGTGCAATTCTTTTACTAAACACTTTGAAACACTCAGGTGGCATTAAAACCATTCGTTTAGGTTTTACCAAAATAAGCGGCGACCGCCGGGTTCAAGTTGTGATTATCGCCTGGCTCTTTGGGGCGTTCATCGAAGGCGCTGCCGGTTTCGGCACACCGGCGGCAATTACTGCACCGCTGATGGTCGCACTCGGTTTTCCGGCAATGGCGGCCGTCATGATCGGCATGATGATTCAATCGACGCCGGTGACGTTCGGCGCGGTTGGCACGCCGATTCTTGTCGGTGTAAAAGGCGGTCTCGAAAGCCCCGAGCTTAGCGCCCAACTTACTGCGGTGGGGACGAACTTTGACAGCTATTTAAGACTCATCGGGGCAGAAGCGGCTGTTCTGCATGGCATCACCGGCACGCTCATTCCGCTCTTCATGGTTATGATGATGACGCGCTTCTTTGGAAAAAACCGCTCGTGGACCGAAGGGCTTTCAATTGCGCCGTTTGCGATTTTCGGGGGGCTGGCTTTCACCGTGCCTTACACTTTAACCGGAGTCTTTCTCGGACCAGAGTTTCCCTCTTTGCTCGGTGCTTTAACAGGACTGGCAATTGTAACGATGGCGGCTCGTAAACGTTTTTTGCTTCCGAAAGATAGCTGGGATTTTGCACCGGTTGAGACCTGGGACAAAGATTGGACAGGCCAACTGAAAGTTAAGCTCGATAGCGACAACGACAAATCCGTTTCAATATGGTTAGCCTGGGCGCCCTACATTCTGGTCGCTTTTTTGCTGGTTTTAAGCCGCCTGCCTCAGCTGCCCATTGGCCACATTTTGAAAACCGTGAACTTACAATGGAGTGACGTTCTTGGAACACGAATCACAGCTTCCACGCAGCCATTTTACTTACCCGGTACCATTTTTATTGTTTCAGTTATCGTGACCTTTTTCCTGCACCGAATGACAACAGCAGAATTAAAAGCCTCCGTGCAAGATTCGGCAAAAATTCTATTGGGCGCGGGGTTTGTATTGATTTTTACAGTACCGATGGTCCGGATTTATATCAACTCCGGAACCAACGAGTTGGGACTGTCGAGTATGCCGGTCGCCATGGCAGCCTGGGTTGCCGACACAGTTGGCGGAGTTTGGCCGTTCTTTGCTCCGGTGATCGGCTGCATCGGCGCCTTTATCGCGGGCAGCAACACAGTGAGTAACTTGATGTTCAGTCTTTTTCAATACAGCGTTGCCAAGAGCCTGGCTATTTCCGGTGCACTGGTTGTTGCTCTACAATCGGTGGGCGCGGCTGCCGGTAATATGGTAGCGATTCACAACGTCGTGGCCGCTTCCGCAACCGTGGGTCTGCTCGGTCAGGAAGGCCCGGTGCTGCGAAAAACAATCTTGCCCACAATCTATTACTTAGTTATTGTCGGTATTTTGGGATTGCTCGGTATTTATGTCTTCGAAATTTCAGATCCTTTAATTGGTTCTCAAACTTTCGATTAAACCAAGATCAATCTGGACAATCTAATTGTGAAATGAGTTCTTTATTTGCGCTTATTAAATGCTCGATCGCTTTATCAGAAATGGTTACGTCGCTTTCGAACGGCTGAATAAAACTCAGCAGACCAAATATTTGAGTTAGCTTGTAATTAATGCCCAGATAGTAAAAAGTGGCCAGACGCGACTCGACAGCAACGTTTGCCGGTATATGGTTTTCGATTATCTTTCGCTCATGGTCGGAAATTTTCCGATGGGAGGAATAGAGGAGGGTATTGGTTTCTTGACTATATTTGACTTGCAGCATCAAGTCACTGTTCGCGTAATAGAATACTCCGGTCATAGGTACCTGTTCAATTTTTGGTTGCGATTTTTTTGAATGATGGCTTACCTAACACAAACAATGTGCCACTATTTTTTAAAGTTACTTGAAAAGCCAACCATAATAAATACATAATTTTACGGGTGCGCAGCAATGGTGTCTGTTGTCGAATCCTGTGTTTTTTTTTGATTCAATTGCATCGGATGAGGCATTATTGCCATGAGTCTTTGAAAGCTTTGAGTGAAGAAGCGCCTTTTGAAAATCACCAAAAAGGTATTTTCACCTCATTGATCTCCGGGCCTTTAGCGCTTGGCTTTTGGCAATTAGCTTTTAGGGGTTAATAAAATTCAATTCGTTAGAATGGTTATTATAAACCAGCCAGCTGGTAAAATGATATT